>JAUNYA010000107.1:0-2041 GCA_030539565.1 Thermoplasmata archaeon
TCTTCCACCCGCCGGACAGGCTCTCGACCTTGCGGTCCATGTACTCCTGCAGGCCCAGGAGATCCGCGGACGTCTTGATGCGCTCGTCCATCTCGGACTTGGGGATCTTGTGCAGCATCGCGTGCTGCTTGATGTTCTGGCGGACCGTCAGGTCCTTGTCCAGGGCGATGTGCTGCTGCGCTATGCCGATGCGCTTCCTTGCCTCCAGGTAGTCCGTCGACGCGTCGTACCCGTCGATTATGACGCTCCCGGAGGTGGGCCTCTGGATCGTCGTGATGGTGCGGATCGTGGTGGTCTTCCCGGCCCCGTTGGGCCCGAGGAAGCCGAAGACCTCCCCGCGCCTGACCTCGAACGAGATGCCGTCCACGGCCGTGAAATCGCCGAAGCGGACCACCAGGTCCCTGACCTCGGCTATGACGTCGTCCGTCATGGTGACGTCTCTGAGAAGCGCCCTGCGGCGGTAAGATGGTTGTCCGTATCCCGGTGCATGTCTTGATCGTCCACATGATAGTCGTGGGGGATATTTATGGATGATATCTCCAGCCCGGAATCCTCCACACAGCTCAGGCCCTTCCCCTGACGATCAGGTGCCTCGAAGCGAGGAAGAACACGGCGCTCCACGCCAGCAGTATGAGCAGCGAGACCCACGGGAAGTCCTGCCCTAGCATCGCGGCCCTCATGCAGTCCGTGGTGTGGGTCAGCGGGAGCAGGCCGATGGCCGTCTGGATCCCGCCGCCGAGGCTGTCCAGCGAGAAGATGGTCCCGCACAGGAAGGTCATCGGCAGGATGACCAGGCTGGTGAACATGTTCAGCGTCAGGTGGGAGTTGGCCAGCATCCCCGACACGACGCCTAGCAGGCCGTACATCAGGCACGAGAACACGATGAGGATCACCGCACCGAGCGAGAGCTGCAGGTCGTCGGAAACCAGCATCCCCAGCGCGTAGAGCACGGTGCAGCTGATCAGACCGCGGACCATGCCGGAGAACGCCTTGCCGAGGATGATGGACGACGGCGATATCGAGCACAGGAACAGCTCGTCGAAGCTCTGGTAGTAGGTGCGCTGGAGCATCACCTTCGTGGCCACGTTGTTGAAGCAGGCGGTCAGAGTGGTCATGGCCACGATTCCGGGCACCATGAACGAGATGTAGTCCAGACCCTCGACGGTCAGGTCCCTGCCCAGGCCGTAGCCGAAGACGAACATGTACAGCAGAGGCGCGACGAGCGACGTCACGAGCACCACGGGCAGGTTGCGGCGGATGAACCGGATGTCGATCCACGCCACGCGGAAGGAATCTGCGAGTATCATACCCTGTACCTCACCTCCTCGGTGGCCTGGACGTCCCTTCCCGTCAGCTCGAGGAACACGTCCTCCAGGTTCGTCGCGCGGGACACCACCGCGGCATCCCTCGGGAGCGAGTCCTGGAACCTCCTGGACTCCTCCCAGTCGGCGAAGTAGCGGTACCTCTTGGCGCCGTCCTCGCGGTACTCGACGGCCCACTTCCCGATGGAATCGCGGAGCTCCTCCGGGGTGCCGCACCTCACTATTTTCCCGTGATCTATGATGGCGACGCGGTCGCAGAGCTCCTCCGCCTCGTCCATGTAGTGCGTCGTCACGAACACGGTCTTCCCGGCGGCGTTCAGCCTGCGGATGAGCTCCCACAGCATGTGGCGGGACTGCGTGTCGAGACCCGCCGTCGGTTCATCGAGGAACAGGATGGACGGGTCGTGGATCATGCTGCAGACGATCGCCACGCGGCGCTTCCACCCGCCTGACAGGTTGATGACCAGCCTGTCCATGTACGGCTCCAGGCCCATCATGGAAACCAGCTCCGCCATGCGCCTGTCCGTGTCCGCGCGGGACATCCTGTGGAGGATCGCGTGGTAGCGGATGTTCTCCTCCACCGTCACGTCCCTGTCAAGCGCTATGTGCTGCTGGACTATTCCGATCTGACCCTTCACGGGGTCGTCCATGCCGGACACCGGACGGCCGTCTATCTCGATGGTCCCCTCGGTCGGCGGGGACAGGGTGGTGAGCATGCG
>JAUNYA010000107.1:2141-3504 GCA_030539565.1 Thermoplasmata archaeon
AGCCTGGCGGCGGTCTCCAGCATCGCGTACGGGTTGGCGTCCCGGAACCACTCGGCGGTCTCCTCGTCGAAGAGGAACCGCTCCGCTATGGACTGGTACATCCACGGGTCGATTATATCCGATGTGGCGTCCCAGCCCAGGACGTACTCTGCCATGTTGGAGATCTCCTCCGCGCCCTTGAACCCGTGGCGCTTCAGGCCCTCCAGCCACTTCGGGTTGTTGATCTTGCTCCTGAATACGAACCGCCCCTCCTCGTCGACGGTCCTGGTCCTCAGGTTGCCGGTGTCCGCTGAGCATCCGATGACCGACATGGGCATCACCCCGCGAACCGAGCGCACGGCGGCGTTGAACCCGCCCAGGTCGTTGTACACGTCGTCGTTGTCGAACATGTCGTACTCCCTGCTGACGCTGTTCTTCACGGTGACCTCCATCAGCTCCAGCCTCCTGCGGAACGCCTCCGGCCTGGCCTCGCCCTTCCTGCCCACTCCGTAGGCGTACTGGCCGTAGCTCCTGTAGATGTCGCCGATGTCGTCCACGTCCTTCCATCCGGACGTGCGTATGAGGATGTTCGTGCCCGAGCCGTACGTGCCGGGCGCATCCCCGAATATACGGATGGACGCCTCGGCCCTGGCCTCGTCCTCGGGCATCCCCCTGGAGATCGCATCGGCGATGTCCCTGCGGAGGTTGGCGGCGAGGTAGTTCTCCTCGTCCGATTCGTCCAGAGACGAGATCTCCGCGACGCCGCGGTCGATCAGGTTCACCAGGTTCGGGAACGTGTCCCTGAACAGGCCGCTGATCCTCAGCGTCACGTCGATGCGTGGACGGCCCAGCTCCTCCAGCGGGATGACCTCGATGTCCCTGACCCTGCCGGCGTAGCCTGTCCAGACGGGACGGAGCCCCATCAGCCAGAGGATGTAGGCGATGTCGTCCCCGCCGGTCTTCATGGTGTCCGTGGCCCACACGACGATGCCCACGGTGTGCGGGTACGCGCCGTGCTCCTGCACGTGGCGCTCCAGCATCTGGTCGGCCATCCTGCGGCCGATGTTCCAGCTGGAATGCCAGGGTACGGACTCGGGATCCAGTGAGTAGAAGTTCCTTCCCGTCGGCAGGAGCTGCGCCCTGCCGCGGGTGGGGCACCCGGCCGGGCCGGGGAGTACGTACCTCCCCTGGAGGCCGGCCATGACGCTGTCGATCTCCCCGCCCATGGCTTTCAGGTTCGGCACCAGGGTGCCGCATATGAACTGGATGACCGCGCGGAGCCCGTCGTCGGTTCCGAGCATGCGCTCCGCGATACGGAGGCACTCGCCCTCGTCGAACCCGGCGTCCATCATCTCACGGATGAGTTCGGTGTCCCTCCCCTCCA
>JAUNYA010000108.1 GCA_030539565.1 Thermoplasmata archaeon
TAACTGTTCGCGTCCAGGACCAGGACTGTCGGCCTGTCGCTCTCCGCGATGCCGCTGACAACATTGTCCACGGCATCCAGGATCTTGTTCGCCCATGCCATGTACTCCGAGGCATCGCTCTCGTGCTGGGTGATGAAACCGAGGGTGACCATGCCGGACAGCACCTGTCCCTCCTCCCATGTGGGGAGACGGATGATATCGACGACATCGCCGATTGTGCTCTCGAGCTCAGGTCCGAACCACTTCTTAGTCCCGCAGAGGTATGCGTCGGGATCCAGCTCCAGGATCGTCTCGACGCTGGGAGTCATCCTGTTGCCCACGCTGGGCAGGTCCTGGAACTCAGGGAAGTAGGTGGGCCAGTCGTAGATCATGTCGTCCACTGCGATAATCTGGCTGGAGAGCCCCAGGGTCCTGCAGGCTTCCAGCGTCTTGTTGTACGTGGCGATGATGGTGCCGGTCACGGGGTAGTGCAGGGAGGCGACGTCCCCGTCCACGTTGTAGTAGTAGATCACCATCTCCTCCTTGGCGGCCAGCTTCTTTACGAATTCTACGTCTGAGCTGTCTATGATGCCGTCGTTGTTGGCATCGGCATAGGGATAGTCCGCTACGGTACCTCCCAGTTCGATGATCGACTCGATGGCTTCCACGTCCTTCTCGTCGATGGTTTCGTCCAGATTGGCGTTCCCGAGGACGGTGAGAAGGGTGTCGGAGCCCGTGGGGGCCTCGGTCTTGTCGTCGTCGTTCCCGCCGAAAATGATGAAGACCGACCCCGCGACGATGACGATTATAGCCAGTGCCGCGAGGCAGTATGTGACGTTCTTTTCCATAGTATCATATTGGATTAATCATCCAATGTACGGAATTGTCACATTGAATATATGCTTTACTCAGTCTGGATGGGTAATGCCAGAGTCTGGATTCAGGACACAACGTTCAGCGGATTCAGATGGGATCTGACTCGTGCATCCTGCGCATCTCCTCGTCGTCTATGGCCTTCCCGAGGATGATGTGCGGGCGCCCCTCATCGTCGATGATCTTGCACTCGACCCCGTAGACGTAGCGGATCGCATCCTCGGTGAACACCTCCTCGGCGGTGCCGACACGGTAGATCGTGCCGGGCAGGGACATCATGATGACCTTGTCGGCGTACTTCGCCGTGATGTTCAGGTCGTGGGAGATCATCAGCACGGTCATGCCGTTCCTGATCGCCAGGTCCCTGAGGAGCTCGGTGACCTGCACCTGGTGGCGGACGTCGAGGTTCGATGTCGGCTCGTCGAGGATGAGGACCTTGGGGGTCTGCGCCAGGCCGCGGGCGATGGCGACCTTCTGGTGCTGTCCCGCGGACAGCTCGTCGAAGTTGCGCATGGCCAGGTGCCTGATGCCCATCATGTTCAGGGTGCGGTTGACGATCTTCAGGTCCAGGTCCGAGGCGTTCCCCAGCTTCTGGTGGGGGTGCCTTCCCATGAGCACCGTGTCGAGCACGGTCATGGAGAAGCTGTCGCTGCTCGTGACGGGCACGTAGCCCATGACCTTGGAAAGCTCCTTGAGCGAGATGTTGCCCAGATCCTCGCCGCTAATCGTGACGGTCCCGGACGAGGGCTTGTTGATCTTGTTCAGGCACTTGATGAAGGTGGACTTGCCCACGCCGTTCGGTCCGACTATGCACACGAGCCCGGGCTGGTCCAGCACGAGATTGATGTCGTGCAGGACCTGCACGTCCCCGTAGCCGAAGTCCATGTTCTGGACGGATATCTCCATCGCCACGCCTCCTTCTTCTGCCTGAGGATGAGGTACAGGAACAGCGGTCCGCCGAGGAACGATGTGACCACTCCGACCTGGAGCACCGCAGGCGATATTACGGTCCTTCCCACGAGGTCGGAGATCAGCAGCAATGCGGCTCCGAACGCTATGGATGCGGGGATCAGGTACCTGTTGTCGGATCCGATGAATATCCTGACCACGTGCGGGGCCACCAGCCCCACGAACCCTATGATCCCGGTGAAGCTGACGATCGACGCGGTCACGAGGGACACCACGATGAGGCAGATGATGCGCAGCTTGGACGCGTCTATGCCCATGGACTTGGCGCTCTCGTCGCCGGCAGCCAGCACGTTGAGCTTGTTGGATATCAGCAGGATGAATATCGATCCAATCAGGGTGACGACGAACATAACGGGGACGTCGTCCCAGTATAGGCCCTCGAAGGAGCCCACCTGCCACTTGTAGACGGCGGACAGGTCGTCCGGGTCCGCCCACAGCTTCAGTACGGTGGTGAGGGCGTTGAAGATGTACATGACGGCTATACCGGCCATGATCATGCTGACCGGCGAGACCTTCTTCGTCGCCGAGATGATGACGATGATCGCGGTGGGGATCAGCGCGAACACGAACGCGTTGATCACGATGGCCGCGTTCCCTGAGGCGATTCCGGCGCCGTAGCAGATGGCGATGGTCGCTCCGAACGCCGCACCGGACGAGATTCCGGTGGTGTACGGGTCGGCCAGGGGGTTCTTCAGGGTGCTCTGCATGGCTGCACCGGCGACGGCGAGCCCCGCTCCGGCGATCAGGGCGATGAGGATCCTCGGAAGGCGCAGCTGCCAGACGACACGATCCTCTATCGTTCCAATGACGTCCGGGTTGCCCGTGATGTGGTCCCATAGGATCTGGTAGGCCTCGAGCATGCCTATAGGGTAGTCGCCTATGGTGATCGAGAATCCCGCGACCAGGATGCACACAATCACGCAGATGAGGATGAACGCGATCTTGCGGAACACGTACTTGCGGTAGCTGGTCTCCAGCCTCTCCCCTGTCTCGGAGCCGTCGTCGTCCCATTCGGCGTACAGGTCCTCCGTCTGGGGCAGCGGTTCCATCACGACTGCGTTCTTGTTCCTCAGCATCTGTCGCACACATCCGTGAAGTCGTTTGGAAATGGTTTCGGAAGGGGTTTGGGGCCCGGATCAGTTGGATCCGGGAGCGACGACGAACTGTCCGATGTGCTCGGAGAGGTCGTAGTCGGCGAGCGCGGGGCAGAACAGGTTGATGTACTCCTGGAAGACGCCGAACCCGTCGAGGTCGCTGAAGAGGTCGGGGTAGAACCACGTGGCGCAGTACACGAGAGCGATGATCGCCGAGGGTCCGGTGAAGATCTCGTTGGCGATGAAGCAGATGTTGTTGTTGTTCGCGGCCGTGGTCCCGGCGTAGGTCTCGTAGGCGTTCGCCATGACGTCGGTGACCTTCGACTTGATGTTGTCGGCACCGGCGTTCTCGAATCCGGCGTATCCGGAGAGGACGATGTACTGGATGTTGTTGGACAGGGCCCACTCGACGGTGAAGTCGGGGTACTCCGATGTCGCGGAGAGGCTGGAGGCGAGGTTGATGGCGCCGGCCATCTCGGTGATCTCGAACTGTCCGGATCCGAGTCCGTTGCCCTCGAGGCAGG
>JAUNYA010000109.1 GCA_030539565.1 Thermoplasmata archaeon
AACCGCCGCGGGCAGGGATGCCCGCGGCAACTTACACAATGTTATTTATCCTCATCAGGCATCTTCCGCGGCATGGACGGGATGCTGTACTTCGAATGCTCATCCGGCATAAGCGGCGACATGGCGGTCGCCGCGATGATCGACCTCGGAGCCGACACCGACGGGCTCATGCGCGTTCTGGAGGGCCTGCACGTGGACGGTTTCCGCGTGGAGATCACGCAGGTCGAGAAGTCCGGCATCAGGGCCAGGGACTTCGCGGTCATCCTCGAGGAGGACAACCACGACCACGATGCGGAGTACCTGTACGGCGAGGGGCATCACCACCATCACCATCACGGCCACCACAGGCACTACGGCGACATAGTCTCCATCGTGGAGGGATCGGCGCTCAACGACAACGCCAAGTCGATCGCCCTCAGGATCCTGAGGATCCTCGGCGAGGCCGAGTCGGAGGCGCACGGCGTCCCGCTGGAGGAGGTCCACTTCCACGAGGTCGGCGCGGTGGACTCGATAGTGGACATCGTCTCGCTGGCGTACTGCCTCGATAACCTGGGGTTCGACCGCGTGTGCTTCTCCGAGCTCTACGACGGCACCGGGATGATCAGGTGCCAGCACGGGCTCATCCCCGTTCCCGTACCGGCGGTGGTCAACATCGCAAGCGCCCACGATCTGCCCCTTCGCATCACCGAGTCCAAGGGCGAGTACGTCACCCCTACCGGGGCGGCGTTCGCCGCCGCCGCGAGAACATGCGAGGTGCCCCGCTCGTTCGTCATCTCCAAGGTCGGCATCGGCGCCGGGAAGCGCGAGTCCGAGAGGGCCGGCATCCTCCGCGCGATGATCGTGTCCCCGCGCGAGAGAACGGATGTGGTCGTCAAGCTCGAGTGCAACATGGACGACTGCACGGGGGAGGCCCTGGGGTACACCATGGAGAGGCTCTTCGCCGCCGGCGCAAGGGAGGTCAACTACTCGCCGGTATACATGAAGAAGAACCGCCCCGGCTGGCTCCTCACCGTTATATGCAGGCCCGACAGGCGCGAGGAGATCGAGAGGGTCATCTTCAGGGAGACCACCACCATCGGCATCCGCAGGACCGAGATGGAGCGCACGGTCCTCGACAGGGAGAGCGTCACCGTCGATACGGAGTACGGGGCGGTCGACGTGAAGGTCAGCTCGGCCGACGGGGTCGTAAGGCTCCATCCGGAGTACGAGCAGGTCGCCGGCCTCAGCAGGGACAGGGGCGTCGCGTTCCGCGAGGTCTACGAGGCCGCCCTCGCCGCGTACCGCAGGCTCCGATTCAGCCGAGGCGGTAGCGGACGTTCATGAGGATGAAGTCCCTCATGGCGTCCTTCAGCTCCACGTTGGGACGCTCGATGCCGGCGAGTTCCAGGGCCTGGTGTATGAGCGGCCCGGAGTGGCAGACGCCCGTGAGACCCACGGCGTGGTAGTACACCGCCAGCTGAATCAGGTAGGCGGCGTCCAGCGGGATGCCGACGGCGGTCGCCAGCCTCTCGGAGTAGGAGTCGGCCATCTCGTAGAATGTCGATTTGAACGACGCCAGGCGCTCGACCGAGACGTTGGTCTCGATGATCGACGAGAGGATGCTGCCGTACTTGAAGTAGTCCGTGTGGGCGTTGACGATGCTGGCCCACACCTCGGAGAGCGTCTCGGGAGAGTACCCGCAGCCCTCGGGCACGGCGGCCATCAGGGCGTCGTAGTACGCCGCCATGCGATCCTCGGTGAGCTCCAGGAAGATCTCCTCCTTGGTGCTCACGTAGCGGTACAGGTTCGCGCGGGTCCACGAGAGCCTCTCCGCTATGGTCGAGAGCGTGATCTCGTGGTACGGCTTCTCCAGGAAGAGCGAGTCCGCGGCCGTCTTGATCTCCGACATGCGGAGCTCCTTCTGCTCCGGACTCCTCGCGCGAATGAAATCTGCCATTCTACTATCCCCGATGACTCTGCGTCTTATCCGTGGGAACCTTATTCGGAGTATAAGTTACATTCTATTACCAATGGGGCGGACAAGGTCCGCGGACGGGTCGATAACGGGATCCGGAGAAGCCACTTCAAGAAGGATAAGAGGCGGCCGGGCCCCGGAGGACATGGACAAGAACCTCCGGAGGGCCCCCGGCCGGGGACCGTCGTCCCGATTGGGGTACCATGCACATCAGGGATCTCAGGACGACCGGCACTCCGACAGGCAGAACCTGTAGAAGCCGAGGGCGTCGCTCGGCGAGCGCCCGAGGCAGTGGATCTCGGGGCTCACGCTGTACGCCTCCCATCCCAGGCCGGACGAGCGGACGGTGACGCGGATCGGCTCCGCGGTGCCTGCTCCGAGGACCTCGGACCCGCCCTCGACGGACTGGGTCCAGCGGAGACCGACGATCTCCTTCATCCTCTCGACGGCCGCGATGTTGTTCTGGGCATCCCTGGCGAACATGAACAGTGGGACGAGAGTATGGTATATGAGCGGAACCGAGGGATTGTCACGGGCGGAGCGAGGGCTGATACGGATTCCGAGCAAAACATGGAAGCGGGGGTTGGACCCCCTGGTTTGGGCCTGTCGCCGATCAAGCCTGCATGTAGAAGTAGGAGGCGACCAGACAGATGATGATCACGACGGCTGCCGCGGTCATCAGCTTCATGTTTCCAGTCTTCATGAGAGGGCGGATGCGTTGCCATATTAAAGGTTCTGTGGCGGGGCCGGTCCCAGACACGCATGTCGGAGGAACCCATCCTGAGTCCGTTGACGAATCCAACATGTGATACTCTTTTATAGAAGTTCAAACAGTAAACGGCCGTTCAGCCGTGGATACGGCAGAGGGGAAAGACATGTCCAAGAGACAGTTCAAGACTGAGTCCAAGCAGCTGCTGGACCTGATGATAAACTCCATCTACACCCACAGGGAGATCTTCCTGAGGGAGATAATCAGCAACGCGTCCGACGCGATAGACAAGCTCCACTACCTGTCGATGACCAAACCCGACGAGGTGACGGTCGCGAGGGAGGAGCTGGGCATCAAGGTCGTTGCTGACAAAGAGGCACGCACCATCACCGTGATCGACAACGGCATCGGGATGGACAAGGAGGACCTGGAGAACAACCTCGGCGTGATCGCCCACAGCGGGTCGCTCGACTTCAAGAGAGACCTGGCCGAGGGCGGCGACGTGGACATCATCGGCCAGTTCGGGGTCGGGTTCTACTCCTCGTTCCTGGTGGCCGACGAGGTCACGGTGTACACGAGGAAATACGGGACGGACCAGGCCTACAGGTGGAGGTCCAAGGGCGCGGACGGGTACACGATCGACGAGTGCGAGATGGACGGCTGGGGGACCCGCGTGGTCATGCACATCCGTCCGGACGACGAGAACGAGAGGTACTCCGAGTTCCTGGAGCAGTACAGGCTCACCG
>JAUNYA010000110.1:0-1760 GCA_030539565.1 Thermoplasmata archaeon
GGTATTGTTATCGTGGATACAGTAGGATCTACTGACTCCCAGGTAGCTATTGAACTTCTGAAGAAGGCCTGCGATTTTTATTTCAGAGAGTGTTCTGTGATCTCCGATAAACCGCGTCAGAAAAAGCTCAATCTGGTTCTTGTTGCTTCAAAGGAGGACGACCCCCATCACATTGTGCGGACCGATGTCCCCATACAGCACATTTCGTTGGATACACTGCCCTGTCAGAAGGTGGGTGATGATGGGGATCCAATTGATCCAGATCCTAGTGATGTGGAAAGCATGCTACATGTGGCGGCAATTCAGGCTCTGATAAAGAAGGGCCTGATAGAGGGGTCAGATCCATTCTATGATTGGTTCCGGAGCGACGAGAAGCTAGAGGCGCATCCGTGTGACAGGGACTGGACTTTCGTTATACGTCCCCGGATTCCTAAACAGGGTGGCAAAAAGAGGGAGTATGAATGCGGCCCAATGTATTGTCTGACTCTGGATGTGGAGGGACATATTACATGCGCTTCATACGATGAAGTTCCTGACGATTTGAAGCTGATGAAGCTATGGGAGAAGTTCGATCCCAAAGATAGATACATGATGGGAATAGTCACAGACGGGACTAATTCCTATGCCTTCAGCCGTACTGAAGCGGTGATGATACCAGAGGTCGACGTAGCTAGGAGTTATCTTGTTCAGAATCGTAATTTGCGTAACAAGGACATAACCGAGGAGACGCTAAAGGCATGCACCGATGTCCGGTACTGTTACGATGGGGGCTGTGGCTATTACTTCGTCGGACTCAGGGCCAAGACCCATGACCGTTCGATACATTGGGGTACCCATCTGTATCGTGTCGATTGTTTTGACGGTGGGCCGGATCTTCCTCCGGTGTTCTTCGATATGCTTCATGTCCCGTTCGTCCGGTACAACCAGTTGACCGTGGTCCCATATCCGTTCAAGTATCTTCGCGAGTACATGTATCTGAACGGCCTCGAAGATCTGATGAAGATGGACGGAGGGGATGAATCGGACGAATCCTACGAATCAGACTCTACACAGATGGTTCTGGATCGTTTCTTCCCCGGGCTTCTAGATTGAGTTAAACAAAGGATCTGGGCGGTTGTGAACAATTCCAACCGCTCCAATCCAATCTTATTGTATGACTGTATCCGGGCACCCATGCCTGCCCTCAAGCTCCGCATCTCCGTCGAAGGCTTCAAGCCCCCGATCACCCGCACCCTCGCGATACCGGAGGACTTCGCTTTCCGCGAGCTGGAGCAGGCCATAGACATCTCCTTCGGCCGCACCGTCTGCCCCGTGCGCGTCTTCACCATCCCCTCGACGGAGGTCGTCATCTCCGACCGTGCTCTCAAGGCGTCCGACGGCGCCGACCCCGAGTTCCGCCCCTCCGCCGAGCGCGTGGCGGACCACCGCGGCGAGTCCATCATCTACACCTGCGACTACGGCAAGGAGTGGGCCCACCGCGTCTCCTTCGCTGGATCTATCCCGGATTACGACAAACCGTACCCCACTCTCCTGGACGCCTCCGGCCCCTCGCCCGGCGATGACTTCGAGCACCCGGCCGACCTCGCCTATCTCCTCAAGCTGCTGGGCGACGAGGATCCCAAGGTGAGGAAGGAAGCCCAGAAAGCAGCCGACCGCCTGGGCATCGCCGAGCCGGATGTCCAGATCGTGAACATGTACCTGGAGGACGTGACCCCCGGGGTGGACAACTCCTACTACAGGATGAACACCACCGAGACCGC
>JAUNYA010000110.1:1860-3407 GCA_030539565.1 Thermoplasmata archaeon
GGATCCTTCCCGAAGCTCTCCTCATACTCGCAGGCGTGCGGCGTCGACGGCGCCGCCTCCGCGTTCTTCGCGATGCGCCCGACCCCCGCCTTCAGGGAGGAGGACGCCGCCGAGCTGGCCGACGAGTGCCTCCGCGGAATCCCGGGCATCTCCCCGGAGGGCTTCCTCGACCTGTCCAACCATGTGCTGGCCGACGTGTGCTCCCACTGCAGGAACGTCTACGGCACCGACCTGCCCGGAAGGCTGTTGCCCTCCGCACCAACATCGCAGGTGGACGTGCTCCACCCGATTCCCACGCGCGTGCCGCGCACGGTGACGAGGATCGACGCGGGTGAGTCCTCCGCTCTGAACAGGGGGCTCCTTCTTGCGGTGCCCTCCGCCGCGGCTTCCGTGCTCGCGGGATCCAACGACGGCCCGCTGGCCAAGGCCGGGCTGATGGACATCGTCACCGAGTCCGTGGAGGATTGGCTCAGGGAGCATCCCGACGTCAAGGAACGCATCGGAGGGAACCGAGATGGAGGCCTACGAACTCATCCTGAGGGTGTACGGCGACGCTCCGATGGTGAGGGCCGTCGAGGTTCCTGCGGAATTCACGTTCAGGGACCTGGGGGCCGTCATCCTCGCCTCCTTCGGCATCCCGTCCGATGTCCGTACGGCCTTCGTCATTCCTGGATGCATCGTGACCGACAACATGGAGCACGACTTCGAGGTCTGCCGCAACGACGTCTTCCGTAGGGCGGACACCCCCCTGAAGGAGCTGATCGACTATCGCTTCACGTTCCTATGCGGTCGCAACCGCGTGTGGGAGGTCGATGTCTCATGCTGGGAGACGGACGACGACTACGAGTTCGACTGCGCCCTCCTGCATTGTGCGGAGGGATTCCACGTCAAGCGGGCGTTCCGCGATGAGGGGGACTTCACGGAGCTGGTGTACTCATGCATCCATGACGATGAGCCCGGGCACGCCGAGGCACTCGCCGAGGCCGAGCGCCTGGGCCTCCTCGAGTACGACACCGCATCCATCCAGGAGGACCTCAACCTCATATTCGCGGGAACGGTTCCCGACGGCGCCCCCTTGCGCGATGTCCCGATGAGGGTGCGCGTTATGCCCATGGATTCACCGGGACGGGATCCCGTGGTCCTGGACCTGCCGGCGGACGCGGATTTCCGCAACCTGGAGGGGATGATACTCGATTCGTTCGACCTGTTCCCCCAGTTCATGAGCACCTTCATCATCCCCGGGGCCCTTACCATCGTGAACCGCGACGGGAAGGGAGAGATCTTCACCTACTCCAGGGAGCCCATGGACACCAGAGTCTCCTGCGCCCGCGGGTATGAAATGGCCTATGCGCTCGGCGATCCCGCATCGCACTTCTCCATAGAGTTCGTCGACGCCTCGAACCCATTATCTCGGAAGACGCCGTGACACGGGCGATAGCCATGACCGCGCTGAAGATCAGGGTCACCCTGCAGGATTCCAGGCCGCCGATATTCAGGACCCTCGCCGTTCCGGAGGGGTTCACCTTCAGGGACCTGGAGGCATCCAT
>JAUNYA010000111.1 GCA_030539565.1 Thermoplasmata archaeon
CAGCACGCTGTCCGAGTAGACGTACACCAGGCAGGTCACGCCCAGCCCGGCGACGATGATTCCGCCCGCGAGAGCCGCGTCGGCGTCGGAGGGTCCGAACGAATCCTCCCTGCCCTTCCTGGCGAAGCTCGTGGCGGCCATGTACACTCCGAAGACCAGCAGGATCGCGGCGAACGCGGTCAGCAGGTCCTCCGTGGCCCAGTACAGGATGATCCCGAGGGCGACCGCTATGAGCAGCGCGCCGAGAGCGAGAGCGCTCCATGTTCTGGGCTTGATTCCCTTGTTGTCTGTCATATCATCCCTCGAAGCTTGAGTAGTTTGTCGAGGTCCGTCTCCCCCATGATGGAGGGGGTCAGGCCCCTGAAGGCGTTCGGAAGCGTCACGCGGTGCCCGTCGGAGGTGCACGGCACGTAGACCAGGCCCTTCACGGTGGGCCTGCTCAGCTTGAGTTTCGAGTGCGTCCTGGAGCACTGGGTGAGGTACATCTCCACCAGCCTGGTGGCCTCCGCCTTCGTGCTCAGCGGGAGGACGGTGGTCCTGGATCCCGGCGAGGCGTCCGAGGCGGAGTCGGCCAGCGCGCCGAGCCCGGCCCCGCCGCTGATGCTCTGCTCCTCGCCCTTTATCTTGGACATTATGGAGCTTTCGGGAGCCGCCGCGAAGATGTCGGTCAATCCTGCGCGCGGGTTGGACAGCGCCGACCCGTGGACCGGGAACGTGGCGGGGACCAGCAGGTCCTCCTTCACGACCACCGACTTCTTCGAGAAGATCGTCCCGGTGGTGAAGCTGTACTGGAGGTCCACGTCCCAGAACGGGAACAGCACGTCTCCTCCGCCGGTGCAGATTGGGATCGACCCGCCGTTCCTGGCGGAGACGATGGCCTCCACGTACTGGAACAGCTCGTAGTCCCTCTCCTCCCTGCACAGCAGGCGGTCCCACTGGGGGTTGGAGGGGTACTTGATCGCCGAGATGCCGGTTATGAGCGTGAGCACCTTCAGCGGGTCCTTGGACGTCCCGCGGGTGACCATGTCGGCCACGTTCCTGAGGGTCTTGGACTGCCCTATCTCCAGGTCGATCGCGCGGAGGCACATGGCCAGCTTGGGGTTGGCCATCAGCTCCTTCTTGGATGCCTCGAGCTCGTTTATCGCGGTCTCCGCCTTCGCGGAGCATCCGAGGGCGTCGCCGTTCAGGACCATGTCCGAGGCGACGCACACGTTCGAGAGCGCCTCCAGCCTGGAGGCCAGCGGCTCGTAGCCGTCGCATCCTCTCATCGCCTCGGCGGACTCCTTGAAGTTCTTGGACATCATGGCGAAGCGGCCCGGAGTGGTGTCCATCAGCAGCTTCGAGTTGTTCACGATCAGAGCGTAGGCGTTGGCGATGCCCTCGCCGGTCTTGATGGCTCTGCGGCTCTCGTCGTCCACCGCCAGCGGCGCCACGCTCTTCAGCCTGGCGTCGAACTCGAACGCCTGCGAAGGTGTGTGATCGGCCTTCACCGGCTCGCCCTTGCTGAAGGGGAGCACGATGAGCGGGTACGAGATCAGGGAGTTCAGCGCGAACCTGTACTCGTTGATCTCCACGTCCACGCGGGGCTTCACGCTGTTCACGAAGATGTTGTGCCTGGCGATGGGATCGACGTTGTCCGCCTGCCCCACGGAGAACCCGCCGGGGATGGTCTTGGAGATCCAGCTCTGGATCTGCCCCATCATCTGCTCCATGTACCTCTTCGCGTCCAGCCTCTGCTGGGTGGTGCCGCAGCTGGGGCACGTCACGTAAGGGGAGTCGGACTCGATGTCCTTCCTGTCAAGCGGCGCGCCGCAGTACTTGCAGCGCAGCTCTACCATGTCGTCCATCTTACCTTCCCATCCTGGCGAAGGCGATCTGGCTCTGGAGCGCCACTATCTGGGCCTGCAGCCTGGCCTCCATGGCCTGCATCTGCTGCATGCTCTGCTGGTAGTACTGCCTCGAGATCTCGTCCGAGCGGTTGGAGATCGCGGAGTAGCACGCGCGGCAGATGTAGATGTGCTTGGTGTCCGCCCTCGAATCCGCGGCGGAGGACGCGCTGTCCTTGAGGGACGGCGACACGTCCGCGGGCGCGGAGTAGAAGTGGATCCCCTGCCCGGTGGCGACCCTCCCGCACACCCAGCAGGTGCAGGTCCGGGAGTACTCCCTGACCTTGCGCATGTTCTCCTCGGTCGACTGCCCGTTCTGCTGGCGGTATCCGGCGGCTATCTGCTGGTACTCGGCGGCCTGCTGGGGGTTGTCGAAGACCGTCCCGTCGGCCATGGTCTCGTACGAGACCGCCATGAGGTTGTAGAACTCGGTGTTCCCTGTGACGGAGGTGTCCTTCTTGAAGAGGCTCATGACGATGAGGCTCCTCGACCCTATTTTGGACTGGAAGTCCTGGGCCAGGGCCTGCAGGTCCTTACCCTTCTGCATGAGCGCCTCGCCGCTGCCCGACGACGAGAGAAGCTGTATCTTCCTGATCGTCAGGGCGCACTCCGTCTTCAGCTCCTCCGCGTCGATCGTGTCGAGCCCGAACTCGACCGTGGAGGACGATTTCAGCTTGTTGAGGGCAGAGAGCAGGCTCTGGTACGCGTTCACGTTGGTGAGGCGTCCGCTCAGGTCGATGAGCGCCACCTGCACCGCCGCGACGTCGTCTATACCACCGTCCTTGTCTATCGACTTGACGAGGTAGTCGCGGGCCTTGGCGAACTCCCCTCTCTTGATGAGCTCCTTGCTGTCTTCGTAGAGCTCGTCTCCGTTCTTGAATAGCTTGAAGGCCATCCCTTATCCCGGAACTTAGTATAATGCACCTGTTAATTAAGGTGAGTCCGAGATGTTTCACCATAGGTTGGACAACACCCGTTCCCTGGACAACGTCCGACTGGACATTTGGCGGGTGCGGTGGCGGATTATAACAAATTCTGTTAGATATTTGTCTAATCCAATGGCGATAAAGTGATTTTTCATCGCCAATTTACGCAATCTTTATATTCATGGTAAGCAGAATGCGGGAACCATGACCTACACTAGGTTCGATGCCGTCGAGGAGGCCTTCGTAAGGCCCCCCGTTAAAGCCGAGGCCCCCGCGCCCGCGACCTCCGAGTACTTCGGATGCAACGTCTTCAACAGGAAGAACATGAGGAAGTACCTCTCCGCCGACACCAGGCAGAAGGTCTACGAGTCCATCGAGCAGGGGATCACCCTCCAGAGGGACGTGGCCGAGCAGGTCGCGGCCGGCATGAAGCGCTGGGCCATGGACATGGGCGCCACCCACTACACCCACTGGTTCCAGCCCCTGACCGGCGGAACCGCGGAGAAGCACGACTCCTTCGCGGAGCCCTACGGCAAGGGCGAGTCCATCGAGGAGTTCACCGGCAAGCTGCTCTGCCAGCAGGAGCCCGACGC
>JAUNYA010000112.1 GCA_030539565.1 Thermoplasmata archaeon
AGAAGCTGGACAAGAAGCTGTACGACGAGGCCCGCCCGATCCTGGCGGACATGGGAGTGTCGGAGAAGGACATGGAGGAGCTGTTCGAGCTCACCGAGACCGTCGGGGGCACAGAGGTGCTGTCCAAGGTCCCCGGCGAGGCCGGAGACTGGCTCAGGCAGGTCGTCTCCTATCTGGATGCCATGGGCGTCCGCGACGTGGAGATCGACCTGGGCGTGGTCCGCGGTCTGGACTACTACACGGGAATGGTATTCGAGGCGGAGGCACCCGCCCTCGGAGCGGAGAAGCAGATCTGCGGCGGAGGCTCCTACACCCTCTCGGAGCTGTTCGGAGGGGAGAAGGTGTTCTCCACAGGGTTCGCCGTCGGGTTCGACAGGGCTCTGCTCGCCTTGGAGAAGGAGGGCGCCGAATACACCCGCCAGGGCATCGACGCCTATGTGATCTGTGCGTCCGACGACGTGAGGATCGAGGCCGCCCGCATCGCCGCGTCCCTCAGGGAGGCAGGCGTCTCCGCGGACATCGACATCATGGACAGGAAGATGGCCAAGGCCATGAAGTTCGCATCCTCCGCCGGTGCGAGGTTCGCGGTCATCGTCGGCGCCAGGGACCTGGAGAACGGCGAGGCCACCCTCCGTGACATGGAGTCCGGGGAGCAGCAGCAGGTTCCGGTCGCGGAGCTCGCATCGCGCATACGCGCCTGATAAAACCCCAAAGAAGGGGGAGGGGACATTCCCTCCTCCTGTTTCTGTGATGTTTGTGACGGGGCGGATGCCCCGCCGATGGCTCACTTGGCCCACCTGGGCTTCACCGATGCCACGGCCACAAGGCCGACGGCGATGGCGGTGAACACGAAGCACACGGCCGCGAACAGGGTCGCGGAGCCGTTGGGCTCCGTCTGCCCGCTGGCGGTGTAGGTGAGGTCCAGATAGACCGCTCCGTACGTCTGATCGCACCAGATCATGTATGTCGCGGTGCTGCTGACCTTGACGCTGACCTCCTTGTTGAGGGACAGATCCGCGAGCTGGGAGTACGGGGCGCCGTACCTGTACAGGCCGCAGTCCCTGGAGTTGCCGTAGTTGTTCACGGCGCTGGTGAGGGTCACGGTGAGGGTGTTCCCGGACACCACGGAGAACATGCTGTCCCCGTACGGGCTCATCACGAGCTTGCCGGTGACGTAATCCCCGTTGAAGTAGACGATGTCCGACTCCACATACTCGAAGACGTATGCGCGGCAGTCGTCACCGGCCTTCGGATTGTCGTCCACCCCGTCGAAGGGGTTGTTCTGGGGGTCGTTGACGTAGGCCAGGAACTTGTTGTGGTTCTCCGAGCCCTCCACGAAGGTGAAGGTCATGCCGGAGGTGGACATCGTGGAAGTCTGGGTGTACTCGATCTCGTACACGTAGAATATCGAGGTCCTCGTGGTCTCGACGGCTTCCGAATCGTCCGAGACCGCAGGCACGAGGAACGCGGCCGCGAAGACCAGGGCCAGTCCGATGGCTATTGCGCGGGTGTTCATCACATCTCCCTCCTCTTCATCTGGAATGCGCCTATCAGGAGGAACAGGATGCCCCATACGACTCCGACGGCGAGGTACGTCCACATCTCGGTCGCGTTGAGCATGCTGAGGGCGGACATCATACCCGTCATCGACATGATGACGGGGGATCCGAGCGAGCTCAGGGCGAGGTCCGGGAGGAAGCACGGCAGGTACATGGCCGCCGTGATGTCCAGGTTGTGGTAGAGGTACACGGCGATCCCGGGGAGGACGGCCAGCCACAGGATCAGCGGGAGCAGCGTGGTCCCGCGCCTCATGAAGCATCCGAGGCAGAAGGACGTGGCCGAGTACGCGAAGATCATTACGATGGTGGCCAGCAGGGCCGTGGCGATCATGTCCGAGTAGAATGTGTCGTACCGGCCCATAGCCACAAGGATGGCTATCCCGAAGGCCATGAGGAACGTCCCGAGGCACATGACGAGCCCGGCCAGGTACTTCCCGAAGTAGAACTCGAGCCTGGTGACGGGCAGGGGGAGGCTCATGTAGGCGGTCCTGTCCTTGAACTCGATCGGGATGAGCGTCCCGCACATGACGGATGCGAAGAACGCGCCCATCAGGGGCATCATGCACAGGAGCAGTCCGATGAACTCGGTGGATGTTCCGCAGTAGACCATGTAGGCATCGATGATGCTGGGCACCCCGTACACGATGACGGGGATCAGCAGCGAGGCGAACACCATGATGTAGACCCACTTGTTCTTCGAGTACAGCTTCATCTGCGTCATGAAGACGTTGAGGACCCTCCTCACGGACGAGTTCTTGTCGTACCTGACGTCGCGGTGGGCCTCCTCGTCGGTGGCGTGGTATCCGGTATCCGCCCAGGTGCCCAGGCGGTCGTCGTCCTCGACGGCGGCCTCGGGCTCGACCCTCTCCTTGAACAGCTTCATTGGACCTCATCTCCGCTGGTGAGCTCCATGTAGAGCGATTCGAGGTTCGCGCCCTTCTCGTTCATCGCGAGCATCCCGAGCCCGCTCCTGAAGATAGTGTCGGCGACGTGCGCCTGCTGGTCCGCGGTTCCCGCGAAGGTGACCCTGAGGCCGCACTCGCCCATGCTCTCGGTTGCCGAGACGCCCTCGCATCCGGAGATGTCGCGGACGACGGCGGTGGTGAACGGCCTGACCGTCTTGATGTCGAGAGTCACTGACGACTTGCCACCCATCCCGTGGATGAGGGTCGACACGTCGCCCTGGACGACGACCCTGCCGTCCCTGATCATGGTCACGGAGCCGCAGAGCTCTGAGACCTCGGACAGGATGTGGGTGCTGATCAGGAGGCTGCGGTCCTTGGACTTCATGGCCGACAGGGCCTGCCTGATCTCGATCATACCCCTGGGGTCGAGTCCCGAGGTGGGCTCGTCCAGGATGATGGTGTCCGGGTTGGGGAGCAGGGCCTGGGCGAGGACGATCCTCTGCCTCATTCCCTTGGAGAATCCCCCGACCTTCTTGTTGCGCCAGTCCCACATCTTCACGGTCTCGAGCGCATCCCTCGCGCGGATGGCGATCTCGCGGTTGTCCAGGCCGTACATGCGGCCGACGTACTCCATGATCTCGGCGGGGGTGAATCCGGGGTAGGGCTCGGGCGTCTCGATGACGCATCCCACGTGCTGCATCGCGCGGCTGTGGTCCTTGATGTCCACGCCGTCGATCCTCACGCTCCCGGAGGTGGGGTTCAGGAGGCCGGTGATGGCCTTCAGGGTGGTGCTCTTCCCGGCCCCGTTGGGTCCGAGGAGCCCCATGAACTCCCCCCGCCTGACCGTCAGGTTGACGTCGGAGATGGCGGCGAAGCTGCCGTACATCTTCGTGAGGCCGATGGCCTCTATGGCAGGTGTGCTGTCCATG
>JAUNYA010000113.1 GCA_030539565.1 Thermoplasmata archaeon
AATTCCGAGGCAGCTTACCATGCACTAAACGTAGCATCGAACGTCCAATCCCTTTATTTCTTCAGTTCTCCTTTTCGGTGATGGTTCCCATGATCATCGTCCATTCCTCGAAATCCGGTTCATCGAAGCGCTACGCCGAGGAGCTCGCGTCTCGCACGGGGCTCCGGTGCTATCCTGTCGGATCGGATCTCCCGGAGGGCGAGCCGATCGTCTTCTTCGGATGGAACCGCGGCGACTACGTCGTCGGTTTGAACAAGGTTGACAAATCCAGACTCAAGACGGTATGCGTCGTTGGCCTGGACGACGAGGGCAGGTTCGACGGGAGGAAGGTCTCCGACAGGAACCGCGTGACGGTTCCCGTGTACTATCTCCGCGGATGGATAGACCGCTCGAAGCTGAACCTCCTGGACAAGGGCGTCCTGGCCCTCGTGGCCGCCATGATGAAGCTCAGGGGGCTCAACGAGCACAACCGGCCGATCTTCGACGCCATGATGGAGGGCGGCAGCTTCTACTATCCCTCGTACCTGGACAGCATCGAACTCTTCATCGGATCCGCTGGGTCCTGATTTTCTACTTTTTTGAGAAATTATTTTCTCAAAAAATTCAATAATCAAAATTTGTTGAATTTTTGTAGAAATTCCAAACTGTTTAATATCTACATGCCATAATGCAATTATCATGAAATTCGTCGGCAGGGAGTGGGAGCTTGGGTGTTTCAATGATCATTACGGTGAACCCTCAGCTTTCGCCATATACGGTCGCCGCCGTATAGGTAAGACCCGTCTCATGGAGCATTTCTGCGAAGGGAAGAGGTCGATTTACATCAACTGCCTGATGTCCGGTTTCTCGGAGAACCTGGTTCATTTCGCAGACATCATCTCAGATTTCACCGGCAAACCCAAGGGACCTTACAGGAGTTTCAGGGACGTACTTGCCGACCTCTATGAGATAGCGAAAGAATCCACCACGGTAATCATCATAGACGAGTATCCGAACCTCCTGGATGGAACCGAAGATATACCCACTCTGATACAGGGCTTCATAGACACCAAACTGAAGACGACGACCTCGATGCTGTTCGTCAGTGGTTCGTCCATAAGCGTCATGAAGCGTCAGCTGGCCGGGGATAAACCACTTTTCGATCGCTATATCATATAGAAACTGGCCCCCCTGTCATTCAGGGAATGTGATGGATTCCATCCCGAGATGGATGAGATCGACCGTCTGAAGCTCTTTGTGACTTTCGGCGGGGTTCCGCTTTATCACGAGATGCTCAGGGGGAAGACGTATGATGATTGCATCAAGTCCATGTGCCTCTCGTCGGATTGGGTACAGGGGGAGGTTGCCGCATTGGTGGCCACGGAGTTCTCCCGCACCAGCCGCACCATGGCTATACTTTCGGCCATATCCCATGGTGCCGTGGGGCTGAAGGAGATCTCCGAACGCGTGAAGGCAGACGATTCCATCTGTCTCAAAGATCTCGAGGCCCTGGAGTATGTCGGGATCGTAGGGGTCGTAACGCCCATGCTCGATGCACCGAGGAAGAGCAAGATGTACGTCGTGAAGGACAACCTGTTCGCGTTCAATTTCGAGGTGATGGATCGTATCAAAGATGCCAGGCATCTCAAGGACAAGGATCTCCTTCTTGAGCAGCTGAGAGGCAGGATCACGACGTTCATGGGGAAGCGCTTTGAGATGTTCTGTGTGGATCTGATCCGCGAGAATTATCTCACCAACAGCATCGGGAAGTGGTGGATGGATCGTGACGGTGTCCACGAGGAAGTGGATATCGTGGCCGAGTCAACAATGGACGATAACAAGTACATCATCCTCGCGGAGTGCAAGTTCCGCACATCGCCCGTAGGCTTCTCCGAGTACAACGATCTGGTAAGAAGGTCCAGAAGGTTCGACAAGTACAACATCCGCTTAATGATGATCTCCGCTTCCGGCTTTGATGCGAAGATGGCCGAGTTCGCTCGCGATGAGGGTGTCATGCTAGTGGGGCCTGACGAGATATTCGGAAGGGCACCCATGCCTGAGCTGAAGTGAGATGGTAGTCCTGTCCGGGTTCGAACCGGAGTCGCTGGCTCCAAAGGCCGGCATGATTGACCGCTACACCACAGGACTGCTGTCAGCGGTATCGGCTACCCGTATTTGTTAATGTTCCGAGCAGGTATGTCGCGCGGGCCTCGGTCACGGTGACCTCCGCGAACGTGCCCAAGGGGACCTCGTCCCTCACGACGACCGGCCTGTAGTGCCCGGTCCTCATGATGGTGCCCTCCTTGCCGACCTCGGTCGCCAGGGACAGGTACGTCCTCCCCACGAGTCCTGTGTTCACGTCGAGCTCGGTGGCGTTCTTGACTTCGGTGAGCTCTGCGGAGCGCTCGGCGGAGATCCTGCCGTGGACCTGCGGCATCGTCGCCGCGTCGGTGCCGGGGCGGGCGGAGAACCTGGTGATGTTCACGGTGTCGGCCCTGAGGTCCCTGATCAGCTGGACGCTCCTCTGATGGTCCTCGTCGGTCTCGCCGGGGAACCCGCAGATCAGGTCGGTGGCGATACTGATGTCGGGTACCGCGGAGCGCAGCGAGTCCACCAGCTCGAGGAACCTCTCGACGGTGTACTTGCGCCTCATGCCCCTGAGCACGGAGTCGCTCCCGCTCTGCACCGGGATGTGGACGAACCTGTAGAGCCTCTCATCGTCCATCAGGGCGGCGAGGCCCTCGCGGACGCGCCAGACGCTCTGCGGGTCGGCCATGCCGATCCTCAGGCGGTAGTCGCCCGGACGGGACAGCATCGAACCAACGAGAGCATCAAGGGATGTCCCGGTGTCGACGCCGTAGGCGGCGGTGTCCTGCGCCGTGACGAGGACCTCCCTGGCGCCGCGCGCCAGAAGGCTGTCGAATGAAGAAAGCAGATCCTCCGACGGGTAGCTCCTCAGGTCGCCCCTGGCGAGCTTCGTGATGCAGTAGGAGCAGTTCCCGAGGCATCCCTGCGCGATCGGCAGGATGGCCTCGGAGCCGAAGTCCACGGACGTGGCGCAGCCCTGGACGCCGTAGCGGTCCATGATGCGCTGCCTGAACGTGCCGTAGTCCTCCGGCGCGATGATCTCGGAATCCGGCAGGCGTATCTGCACGCGCCCCGGCTGGGCCTTGGCCATGCAGCCGGTGACGACGACCTCCTTCCCCGCGGCGCGCAGGGCGGAGATCCTCCTGAGCATGTGCTTCTCGGTGGTCTCCACCACCGTGCACGTGTTCAGGACGACGACGTCGGCGTCCTCGGCCGAGTCAGCGGGCTCGAACCCGAGGGACGCCATGTCCTCCGCCAGACCGCGGCCCTCGCCGCGGTTCATGGTGCAGCCGTAGGACTCGACGAAGTACCTCA
>JAUNYA010000114.1 GCA_030539565.1 Thermoplasmata archaeon
CTGAACTGGCGGCCCCTTATGCTCTCCTCTCCTGTGGAGATTATATTGGGATAGTCCCACTCGATGATCAGTTGGGAATCATCCTCTAGGTATCCCTCGTCCACGAGTTTGCGGTAGCGGGCCATGAGCTCAGGGTCGGAACGGCTCTTGCGCGTGTCGATGTCGAGGAATGCCTCACGTACCACGGACAGGCTTGCAGGGTCGGTCATCCAGTCTCCGAGCCTGTCGGTAACTGTGGCAGGGTTTCCAGTGGCCACGTTGTAGCCGAACTCGATAGCATCGCGCACGACGTCCGGCGGTGCATAGTACAGGTATCTGGGAATCTCGACCTTCCATGCATTGCTGTTCCAGCCGTCCTTTATCCATCTCACACCCTTATCGTAATAGCACCCTGAGAGCTCGTTGATAACCGCACCATGCTCTGCGGCGACGTCCTGCGCAATCGGCAGTATGTCGAAGGGGCCCGCGCCGTGGCCGCCGTAATAGGCATCGACGGGTGACGGGATCTTGTTGTCGAACGGCCTCCATTTCCTCAGATACTCCTTATCACTGGAAGGGTAGTCCTTCAATGCGCCAGAATCGTACAGGAGGGTCTGTCCTTCGACCATGGACTCGGCCACCTCGATTGGAATGTCATCGCTGACGGCCCCCTTGCCCGTCTCGGGGTTGTACCCGGCGAACACCCATACGTCGGAGGGGTTCGAGTTGGGAGAATCATACGCGGCCAGCGCCGTGTACCCCCTCGGGCCCTTGTAGACCTTGCTCAGCGGGTAATCGCCCGAGTTCCATCTGGAATACTTGAACCTGCGATACTCCTCCTCGGGGGTTTCCTCGATTCCGGTGGGCGCGCTGAGGTTGTCGGCATTCTCCCTGAGCATCTGAACAACCTCGGAGGAATACCCGTCCTTCTCCAGACTGTCGGCCATCTGGCGCGAGCGCGGGGCGCTGGCGGCGATCTTGGACACGAAGTCCCGGGCGGCGAACCAGCTGTCCTCATCCTCGAGGCCGAAGCCGTAGATGAGCAGGATCCCGCTGTTGCGCATCGCCTTGAACAGGTTATCCTCGAAGTCCTTCGGCCGCTTGGCCTTCTTCCTACCCCTGCCCTGCTTGATGGCGCGGGCGTTCCTCAGGCGGTCGTCCATTATGGCATCCGCGGCGTAGGACACGGCGTTCCTGGCCCAATTGGGACTGCCCTCGAGCTCGTAGGAGGGGAATATCCCCGCGAACGGGTTCGGCCCGCCCCATCCGGCGGGCGCATTCTTGTACTCGACATGATGGAAATCAGGGTCGTTGGCGTCCGTGATGGTTATCTGCACGAAGGTGTCGAAGAAGTTGGCCTCGAGGCGAACCCCATCCTCCTCGTAGACATAGGTGCCGTCCTTGAACTGGATGTCCCCATAGGGGATCACTTCGCCCATGTCAGCGCCTCCCCGCCTTGGCCTTCCTGTCCTCGCCCACGATCTTCTCCGCATCCTCGCGGGAGTACGCCTTCCGGCCGAGCTTGGATCCATCCGGGCGCGTGACGTTGTAGGTGTAGCCCTTGCGCACGGTGTAGCCGACGTTCGTTTTCATGGGAATCTCCGTCTTGCGCTTGGAGCGCGTGACCTCGTATCCCGACGCCGTCCAGGTGGAGGGCTGGAGCTTCTCCCTGGACTTGGCGGTGGATTTGGACTTGACCGCCTTGCGGGACGCCTTGGCGGCCTTGGCGGAGGATTTCCTCTTGGTCGCCGAGGTGGCCTTTACCTTGGACTTGCACTTAGTCGCGGCCATATCGGCTCCTCCCGCGTTCGTCGGCCTCGGGTGATACCGCGGGGGCGGGATACCATGCCGAATGCGACACGAGGCGTTCCTCGCGCTTCTCCCCCTTGCGGGGCGTGCCGATGATCATGATGCCACCGCCGTGACGCCGTCGCGCCCGCCCCTCATGGTGCGGATGCCCGTGATGCTGTACAGATCGGCGGATGCGCCGTTGGCGATCGCATCCGCGAGCATCGCGCGGAGGCCGCCGATGAGGTCGGCCTCGCCGTTGGTGCTGTAGAACTCGATGAGCTCGGCGGCGGCGTGCTCGGTGTCGGAGGTGATGTTCAGCTCGGCGGCCGTCTCCTCCACTCCGTCGTACCATCCGGCGACGAACTCCTTGGCCTCGTCGAGCGTCATGCACTCGGCGGCGTACTGCATGGCCATGTCCTCGGTCACGTAGTCCAGCAGGAGGGCCTGGAGCTCCTCCTGTCCGACGAACCCGCGGCCGGGGACGAGGTACGTGCGGCCCATCAGGCCCACCTCCCCTTGAAGATGCCGTGCTTGACGCCGTACAGGGGCTTCATGTCCTCGCGGCGGATCAGCTCCGTGGCCCCGCGCTCCTTGAACGAGCGGACGGCCACGAGGGGTGCGCCGCAAGACCTGCAGGTGGCCCTCGTGAACATGTAGTATTCGTCCTTCTTCTGCAGGGTGGACAGAGGCTGTCCCATGCGGATGTCGTCGTCCCCGCAGCAGGGGCATATCATGCGAACTTGCTCGGACATGTCAACATCCCCCTTTCGTATCCGGCGCATAACGCGCCACCTTCGTTTTGTGAACGTGAATCATGGAACCTCCATGCAAAACATCTAAGCCGTTTCCGGGATCGGAATCGGCGCGTACCGCGCGCATCATCCTATCTCCACTATCCCGAACTCGCTCTCCACGCGGGAGGGCTTCTCCAGGAACTCGGTGCGTATGTAATCCTGATACAGCGCGCCGATGTCGTCATCCGCAATGCAGGACAGGAAGTCGGGTGGGTTGTACGCCGCGAGCACCTCCTGATAGAATCTGTTGGGCGTGTAGGCGCGCTGGATTATCCTCGAGACGGAATCGTCGTCTATGACGGTGCCGTCCGGGAGCATCCACAGAGTCATCTGCACCCCCTCGGGAGTCCATGGCCACAGCCGATGGCCCCCTCCTTTACGTCGTCGTGTTTCATCGAACCACCTTGCGCCTGTGTCGCTGTCGCTTCCGGTGGTTCATCCCGTCGTTTCCGGGATCGGTGCCTCCTGAAAGGAGGCGCGGTGCATCTGGATTCACGTGGTTTTAAAACCGTCGGACCAGGCGCACCGCGCGTGGTTGATCATCTCCTGCGGCCCCTCCCGCCCCTGTTGGACACCCTGACGAGCTCGAAGTTGTCAGTCCTGTAGGGAATCCCGCCGACGGTCATGTCGGCATACCCGTCGTAGTAGGCGGCGGCGTCGTGGCCCTTGACGGTCCAGGAGTCGCGCTTCGGGATTATGAGGTACTCGCGATCCTCCTCATCGACGTCCACCTCTGTGAACCCGTAGTCCTCGGGATAGGGCATGACCACATCGTCGACCCATGCCTCGAACTCCTCGTCG
>JAUNYA010000115.1 GCA_030539565.1 Thermoplasmata archaeon
TATACCAACAGCCGAATCAGACCGCATGGATTTCACATTGATGTCCTGCCCCTACTGCGGCAGGGCAGTCGATTCGAGTGATCCGATCAGGTATGTATGCACGAGCTGCGGCAAGTCGATCTACACGAACCGCTTCGACGTGCTGTCGTTCATACACCCCAGCGGCATCGAAGAGCGTTTCAAGGACTGCATGCTCGCCGCCGCGGACGGGAATGAGAAGAAGGCTATGGACATCGCAGAGGGGCTTGTCGGCTCCACGGGATGCTGCGACCATGACCCGTACTTCTTGAGAGGATGCGTGTACGCCCTCAGGGGAGAGGACGGAAAGGCACTCTCGGATTGGAAGAAGGCGCTCGAGCTGCTGTCCAACAGCGAGGAGCTCGACGCGTACGTGTGCCTCCTTGCGAAGGCCGTCTCCGCGATGGTCCTCTACAAGGAGAGGGAGTACATCGAGTTCAACATCGTGAACTACGTCGACAAGCTGTGCGACGAGATCGACTCCAGCAGCGGCATGTCGTGCAAGGCCTTCGTTTACTACACAATTTACATCGACTGCCTGGAGCAGGCCAAGGGCCTGGGCAAATCCGAGGCGGACCAGTTCAGGGAGCTGGCCCCCGATCTCTTCCGCAGGGTGGTTGCGTACCACAGGAACTACTGGTGCCTCTCGAGGATCATCGAGGAGTACCTCGAGTACATCGGCTACGACGAGGAGACGTTCGAGGAGGATGACAACTCCGTCCCCCACGTGTACGCGCTCCTCCGCCACAGGCTGGACGAGCACATCTCCCACATGACCGAGGAGGACCGCGTCAGGATCTTCGACAGGTGGGACGACAAGTCCCTCAAGGAGAACATCGAGCCCCTCCTGGACGCCATGGTGGTCAAGAAGAGCCTCCTGACCAGGCTGCGCCCCAAGGACGCGCAGGGAACCGTGGACATCAAGACCGCGGTCCACAAATACGTCGACACGTGCCTCCTCATCGAGGGACCCGCCGACGAGCCCGCCGGGCTCTCCGAGTGACGGCGATAAACTTCCAGACGGTCCGGCGGTTGTCCGGGCCGTCATCCTTTCTTCGGAATGATCACAGGAAGCCCAGGTGCTCCAGCAGGATCTTGGCGCCGATCGCCACGAGGATGATTCCGCCCGCGATCTCCGCCCTGGATCCGAACCTGCTACCGACAGCGCTGCCGGCCTTGACCCCGACGGCGCTGATGGCGAACGTTATCGCGCCGATCAGGAGAGCGGGCTCGATGATCGACGTCTCGGTCATGGCCAGCGATATCCCGACCGCCAGGGCGTCGATGCTGGTGGCGATAGCCAGGACCAGCATGGTCTTGAAGTCCACGCTGTCGTCCACGCCCTCCTCCTCTCCCGAGAGGCCCTCGCGTATCATGTTGAGTCCTATCGCGGCAAGCAGGATGAACGCCACCCAGTGGTCGTAGGCCGCGATGGTGTCGTACATCGCGGAGCCCAGGTAGAACCCGATCGTGGGCATGATGGCCTGGAAGGCTCCGAACCAGAGGCCGATTATGAGAATGGACTTCAGGGTCGGCTTCTTCATCGCCAGGCCCTTGCAGATGGACACCGCGAAGGCGTCCATGGCCAGGCCCACACCTATGAGGGCGACGGCCACGACATCCATGCTGTCGCATCCCTGGACTTCGATTTAATGGCTTGGGTGTCGGAATTCGTCGATCCTTCCCGCGTCGCGGCCCCTCAGGTCGACGATGCGGTCCCTCGGCATGACCGCGCCCCAGAGGAGCTCGGAATCCTCGCAGTACAGCCTGCTGCGGCGGACGGACGGATCGGAGCGGTTGGCGTAGCAGTAGACGCAGCCGTGTGCGCAGGTGTCGTACTCGCCGATGTCGATAGACTTCACGCACCTGCATCCGGCCCTCAGCGGGACGTCCTGCGCCTCGTAGGGGATGTCCAGCGCCCTCATGGCCGCCGCGTCGAAGCATCCGCGCGGTTCAATCCCGAACCTGGTGGTGTCCATGGTCTCGCAGCATGTGCTCAGAGTTATGCCGTACTCTCCGGCGGTACGGGCGGCCATCCTGCAGAACTCCTCCATCTCCGCCGTCGTGGGCGCGCGGAACACGCCGTTGGCCACCGCCCCGACGAGCTTCCCGTAGATGTCCACGAAGCTGAACACGCACCTGTCCGTCCAACGGGAGGCCTCCCTGCACAGCATGTCGAACTTCCTGGCGTGGTAGTCCGAGCCGATGGAGTGGGTGAACAGAACCGGGTCGTAGCGCCAGGCGATCCTGTCCTTCCCGATGCGCCCGGCGATCTCCTCGCAGGCGTCGCTGATGTCCGCCTTGAACGGCACCCCGGGCTCCAGGTCCCTGCCGTAGGGCGTGAGGGTCACCTGGAACAGGCTGACGTGCCCCATGGCGCCGATCTCCCTCAGGTACGGGATCATCGGCCTCGGGTCCTTTGTGACGAACTCGATGCAGTCGACGTTGCGCCTGGTGAGGTCCACCCTGTGCAGCGTTGAACGTGAAACCGGGTTCCGGACCAGGCAGTACCCCGCGCGCAGGCGGGCCATCATCCACCTCGAGTGGAAGGCTGGGATGTCCGTGCGGCGGCTGGCGCAGATGATCATCGCACCCTCGAAACGGAGCCATCGGAAAACTGTTCCGACCAGAAGTGATATACGCCCCCGAGATTCTGGCGGGGCATGAGCGGGCCCTGCATCCACTCCTTCATCAGCATCATCGGGAGCCTCAGCGTCACCGAGGACGGCGAGGGGAGGATCACCGGGCTGTACCTCCCGTGCCAGAACCTCCCGGCCATGGACGATAGGGAGACCGACGCCCTTGCGGATGCCGCGGCCCAGGTCAACGAGTACCTGTCCGGCAGGCGCAGGGACTTCGACGTCGAGCTGTCCTACGAGGGCACGGATTTCTTCAGGGCGGTTATGGAGGCCATGGTCTGCATCCCCTACGGTGAGACGAGGACCTACGCGCAGGTGGCCGAGGCGGCTGGATCGCCGAAGGCTTTCCGGGCGGTCGGCTCCGCGTGCGCGGCGAACCCGATCCCTATAATCGTTCCATGCCACAGGGTCGTCCCCGCATCCGGCGGGATCGGCAACTACAGCGGCGGGACGTCGATAAAGAGGCGTCTCCTCGAGATAGAGAGGCAATGATCAGGAGCAGAGCTCCCTGACGATGCGCTCGATCTCGTCGGCGTTGGCGTCGCCGACACGGGCGCCCCTCCTCTCGAGCCAGGTCCACCCGTGCTGCTCGCAGACCTCCCTGTATCTCGGCGAGGTGACGGCTATGAGCACGTTGTCCGGCATCTCCCCGCGGTCCAGGAACATCTGGAACATGTCGTT
>JAUNYA010000023.1 GCA_030539565.1 Thermoplasmata archaeon
TACCCGTTCCTTACCCGTTCCTTGGCTGTTCAGGATGATGTGCCAGCACATTGGACAAAGGGGCCCGCACTCTGGAAACGAACGGATTGAATTCATCGAGCCTTAGTCGGCTTTCTGAGCTCCACGCTGAAATCCGGATCGGCTCTGAAGACCGGCGGGAAGTCCGAACATCCCTCGAAGAGGAACCCCATCATGCCGATCCCGCTGCCCGACAGCTCCATCAGCCCCGCGCGGTAGAACGCTGAGGCGATCGAGGGGTTGCGCAATACGGGATCATGCCGGCCGATGAGCGTGTCGACGGTCCATCCGGACGGCAGGCCCCCGGAATTGAAGATCCATATGTCGTCCGCGGTGACCTTGATCTGGATGGGTATGCCCTGGGAGTAGTCGTTGTGGACGACGGCGTTCATGACGGCCTCCCGGACCGCCAGCTCGGGATACCGGTCCATCACCATGCGCACGATGCCGTCATGCTTCACCGTACGCAGCATGTACTTCGTCGTCAGGATGTCCGCCGCCATGATGGCCCGGTGGATCAGGGGGCCGGAGAATTCATCGAGAAAGAGCAGCTCGGGCCCTTCGAACATGCCGATCTTGACGTATGTGGGGCCGAGGACCCTGCCGGGATCCGGATGGAACAGGAGGACGGCCGCACGCTTCAGCCGACCGCCGACGGTCAGATCCAGCGCTTCGAGTAGTCCCTCCCTGGGCAGTCCCGCCACCTCAGGCGACAGCCTCCCTGAAGACACGGCGAGTCTTCTGAAGTCCTCAAGAGCCTTCGGATCCAGATCGGATACGGAGACACCTCCGACGGGCATCTCGGTCCACAGCCTGCAGGCATCCTCGACGTGCCGGCCCTCCACAGCCACCATAGCACCACATATTATTTGCTGATTAATAATACATTGCGCCTTCAATCTAGATATTAGTCTCCAATAACATCTTATGGCCTCGACAAGGCCGTGACCTATAAGCAAAGTCACCGTGCCTGCGGAACCTAGACTCACATCTCCACGACGACGCTCTCGTAGACGTGCCCCGCGACCGGCACGTCGCCGTCGTAGTAAGATCCGACGGCAATGCCGAACGACAGGGACCCGACGTCCCCTACGGAGTCCCCGGTGTACTCGTACACGATCTCGAAGAACCCCTCGCAGCCGCCCTGGCTGCCCTGGACCCTCCCGAACGACACCGAATAGCCGCCCGGGAACGGGGTCTCTCCCGGGATCCTCTCCGCAAGTGCACCGTCCAGGCCCTGCCCGTCGATGTACGGCGCCAGGATGGTCCCCGGCCACAGCATCGACTCGGAGTAGATGCAGACGCCTCCGAAGTCCCCCTCGCCGATCACGGCCGACCCGATGATCCTGACTGTCATCGAGTCCGTCCCGCGCTGGACGATGACGGAGCCCTCCGCGTGCGTCCCGACGGAGTCGTCCGAAACGCTGAACTCCGTCATGGCGACGACATCCTCGTTGATGGCGACCGTGCGATCGCCGCTCCCGGAATTGTTGTGCAGAATGATCGCCGCCGCTGCGACGGCTATGATGCATATCGCGGCCACCGCCAGGGCCGCAGTCCTGTTCGAAGCCATGGTATCGATATTAGACTCATATACCGCCTTAAAGCCGTAACCGAAGTAGTCCTACCGAGCAAAGGGGGGGGGGACTATATATCCCGCGCCGCACCCGTCACGAATAAATCCGCGATACCCCTCTTACGAGACGATACCATGGCCACGAACAAAGAGATGTCCGAGGAGACCCGCAGGAGGATCACGGACACGTTCTGGACCATGGCCCTCGACGAGGGCCTCGGCAGGGTGACCGTGTGGTCGCTGATGAAGCGGGTCGGCATGAACCGCTCCACGTTCTACGAGTACTTCGACGGCATCGAGGATCTCCTGAGGCAGTCGGAGGAGGAGCTTCTAGCCGATCTCGGCGCGGAGGCCCGCAGGATCTCCGCGGGGGATTCCGAGGACAGGTACCCCCCGAACATCCTGGCCAGGCTCTTCCCCGTGTACGGCGGTAAGATGATGATGCTCCTGGGCGCCGAAGGCGACCCGGAGTTCTTCGGAAGGCTGAAGACGACGCTGAAGCCGGTCCTCTGCGAGTTCTACGGCCTGGACGAGACCGACGAGGACGGCGACCGCATTCTGGAGTTCATCCTGTCCCTCGGGATAGGCGTGCTCACGAAGAACGCCAGGACCGGGTGCGGCGAGGAGGAGCTCATGAGGGAGCTCATGGACACCCAGAGGCTCGCCTTCTACGGGATATCGAGATACTCGAGGAACGACCCCTTCGAGGGGCGTCGAGGCGGGCCGGGGCCCGCCCCTTGGTTTCATTCAGGCGGCCTCGGGCGACTTCCTGCGGACCATGTGCCATCCCGCGGCGATCACGATCGCGGCGATGACGAGGATCCCCAGGATCTCCCAGACGCACGAGTAGTCCACCGCGGACGTGCCGATGGTCATCAGCGAGTCCACGTCCATCAGACCGAATATGGTCACCGCGCGGAACCCGGTGCACCACTCGGCCCCGGCTCCGATCATGACGAAGCTGGAGGTCCCCAGCAGGGCCATCATGGACATCAGCAGGCACCATCCGCCGACGCCGCCGGCCATCCCGAGGGCCTTCTTCGGGCTGTCGGAGAGGCCGTGCCCCAGGAGCCCCATGCCGGCGAAGAACAGGTCCAGGAAGAAGAACCCGAGGTAGATCAGCGGGAGGAACTCGTACCCGTCCATCGAGCCGTTCTTGACGATCACCAGCGCGCAGTGCACCAGCAGTATGAGGATCTCCACGGCCAGGGCCGCGACGCATATCGCCGCGAGGCCCGACTTCATGCCGTAGGGGCTGTCGTCCGCCTTCCTCCCGCGCATCCCCGGCAGGATCCAGAGGAACGCGGCGGAGCCCATGCCCAGGATGAATGTGTGCATGGCTCCGGCCATGGTGGTGTACGATTTCAGGGACGTCGCCCCCATCGCGGGGTTCATCGAGATCGCCGAGATGGAGAGGTTGTTGACGAAGAGGCACATGAAGCACCCCATCCCCGCCGCAATGGCGACGACCTTGCCTATGCTCCCCAGGTCCCGGCGGACCATCGCTGTGAATTCCGAGCTCATTGTGTAAGCCTCAACTTGTCCGACACTGTGTCGGATATTTATGCATGTCGAGCCCGGACAGCGGAGGGAATGAAGAATCGGCAGGAGAACCGGAGGCCCGCCCCCGGGCGGGCCCTCCTCGGAAACGGGTTCAGTAGAGGTTCGCGGAGGTGCAGGAGTAGCAGTGCATGCACTGGACCCCGCTGTACACCTCGTCGCAGATGATCATCAGCACGGATCCGGAATCCGGCTCGGCGTAGAGGCATGCGGTGACGCCGTCCCAGTCGAACGTGTACTTGGCGCTCTCGACGTAGCCGTACTCGGTGATGATCGTGGCGGTGCCGGAGTACGCGACGGTGTAGTCGTCCCATACGCCGTCGATGACGCGGAGCATGCTGTCCAGCTTGTCGGCCGAGTACACGGAGGTGACGGTGGTGGGCGTCCAGGTCTCGTCGTACACCTGCGACACCACGGTGTAGCCGGAATCGGCCACGGCCGTGATCTCGGAGCTGTAGTAGAAGTATGTGGACCATTCGGAGTCCAGCGAGAGGTACGTGCTGTTCACGCCGTACTCCATGCCGACCTCGTAGCCCTCGGTGTAGGAGAGCCCGGTGGTCTCGATCGTCTGGACGTCCCTGTGTGAGCCGTCGACGTCGACCATGGTGGACTCGACGGAGAATACCGTCGAGACGTCCCCGACGGTCTGGGTGTATCCGATGAGGATGCCGGAGGCGGTCTCCACGTCGTAGACGGTGGTGAGCTCCACCCCCTCGATGGTCGTGGTCATGCTGTACTGGGTGGCGTCCACCCACCCGTACACGGACTCTATCTGGACGGTGCCGACCTCGGTGTACTCCGAGGTATCGCTCATGACGAACTCGCTGACGAGCGTGGCCCTGTCGAGGGTCCCTGCGAAGATGTACGTGGAGCTCCCGTCGAGCGACATGCTGACCGAAACGACGTATGAGTCGTCGAGCACCTCGGTGACCACGTACTCGTAGAAGAGGCCGGATGCGGTGGTGACGGCGACGGTGTCGCCGTAGCGGAAGGTGTCGCATACGGACAGCGAGACGGTGTCCTTCGAATCGTCCCTGTCGTTCATGACGACGTACGCGGCGGCGGCCGCGATGACTATGACGACGACGGCGATGACCGCTATCGTCCTGTTCGAGATTCCTGCCATTGTATCCCGTCGGGACGGCGGTCTTCGGTATTTGATGGTATTGACTGATCCCGGCAGGCTTATCCGGAACGGGATCGATTCCCTCCGCGGAGATGCCCAGGAACCCGAATTGGACGGAGGATGAGATCACGATGGCGTGCGCCCTCTATCTCAGCCCGTGCGGCAAGCGCAAGGACGACATCGAGAGGATGATGTCAGCCACAGGCAGGCCGTACAAGGGCGTCACCGCCAAGTGGGACAACCTTTCGAGCATCGACTTCAAGAGGATCAACTCCGAGAAGAAGGGCCTCGAGCACACCTCCAAGCTGGACAAAGTCGTCCTGGACAAGTTCGAGGCCGACCCCCGGGGCATGTTCGAGACCGCCCGCCGTCTCTTCGAGGCCAACGGAGTGACGGTCGGGGAACTGGACCTGGAGAGCAACGAGTACCGCGAGTCCGAGATCCTGGGGGAGATCGAGACTCTGATCCCTCCGGGCGGCTACCGCGAGACGGTGGCGAACGTGCGCAAGGGCCAGGATGTCCTCCGCAGGGTCGTCATCAATGCCGCCAAAGGCGAGTGCTGCGTCACCAAAATCTCGCAGAAGGAGCTGCTGGTCGCCAGCCACATCAAGCCCTGGAGCGCATGCACGCCCGAGGAGATGACAGACATCCACAACGTCCTGTGCCTCAACAGGTTCCACGACGCCCTGTTCGACAAGCACCTCATGACCGTCACCGTCGACGACAGGATCCACTACGCCGGCGTCCTGGAGGAAACCCTGGGCGAGGGCATCTGCGAGTCCATGCTGCACAAGTACGGCAAGATAAGCGTCAACAGCAGGAACCGGCCCTCGGAGGAGTTCCTCGAGGTGCACAACCGCGAGTTCGAGAGGAAGTTCGGCAGGATCGTCGCCTGAGTCCCCGGGATCTGTTGTATCGCCATGTGTTGCTGATGCCCCGATCCTTATCCGGCAGCTATTTAGCAGCGGCGTCCGATGATGATCCATGGCAGAGGTGGCCGCCGGCATAGTCGTTTCCGACGGCCGTGTGCTGTGCTTCCGCAAGGGGGAGTCCAAGCACCCCTACCTATCGGACAGGTTCGAGTTCCCGGGAGGCAAGCTGGAGGACGGCGAGACTCCGGAACAGGCCCTCGTCCGCGAGTTCCGCGAGGAGCTGGACGCGGACATATCGGGATGCCCGATGGAGATGCTGACCTCATACGAGCACGCATACCCCGACTTCTCTGTCACCCTGCATTTCATCGTCGTCAGGAAGGACGGCTTCTCGTGCACCCTGAAGGAGCACACCGAAATCGTCCCCTCGACGATTGAAGATCTTGAAAGTCTGAATTGGGCCGACGGCGACGCCCGTGCGGCAGAGATTCTGAGGAGGGACGGCCTTGCACGACGACCAGATCCGCAGCGGCCTGGAGCACGGGTTCGTCCAGAAGGACTCCGAGGCGCTCAGCGAGTTCTCACCGCAGTTCGTCTTCAACGATCCCCGCAACGAGAGGAAGGTCCTCACCACCCTCATCCAGGAGATGAGGGACTGCGACGAGTTCATGCTCTCCGTGGCTTTCGTCAACGACAAGGGCGTCGGAGCTCTGATCGGGGCGCTGACCGACCTGAACGAGCGCAAAGCGCGCGGCAGGATCATCGTCTCCACGTACCAGAACTTCACGGAGCCGAGGGCGCTGGAGAGGCTCCGCCTCTTCGACAACATCGAACTCAAGGCGGTGACATGGGCGCAGGGAACCATGCACTCCAAATGCTACATCTTCCGCAAGAAGGACGTCACGGACGTCATAATCGGGAGCAGCAACCTCACCGGCGGGGCCCTGTCCACCAACATAGAGTGGAACCTCAAGATCAGCACCAGGGAATCAGGGGACGTCGTGTCCGCGATGGTTGACGAGTTCAACCAGACATTCGACATCGCGGTCCCGGTGGACGACGGTTTCATCGAGGAATACAGCAAGGTATACAGGGAGCAGAGCCGGAAGAGGAAGGCCCTGGAGCCTCCCCCTCTGTCCGGCGAGATGCTCGTACCCAATCCCATGCAGGAGCAGGGACTCGAATCCCTGAAGAGGGTGCATGATTCCGGAGCCCCGAGAGCGCTGGTCGTCTCCGCCACGGGTACCGGGAAGACCTACCTCGCCGCATTCGACGCCAGGCGCTACCGCGAGGAGCATCCCGGTGCCAGGTTCCTCTACCTCGTCCACAGGAACAGAGTGCTGAAGCAGTCCAAGGCTAGCTTCGAGAGGGTCATGGGCAATGTCCGCACGAGCATCTTCAGCACAATGGATCCGGACACCCGGAAGGCCGAGTTCATATTCGCGACCATCCAGAGCATCTCTCAGGATGATGTTCTAAAAACATTCCCTCGGGACTCATTCGACTACATCATCCTAGACGAAACCCACCACGCAGGTGCGGACACGTATCAGAAGGTCATAGATCACTTCACACCGACATTCCTGCTGGGCATGACCGCGACCCCAGATACCACCGAATACGACATCTACAAGATTTTCAACTACAACATAGCCTTCAACATCCGTCTCAAGCAGGCACTGGACGCCGGATTGATCTGCCCTCTGCACTACTACGGCATCAGCTGGCTGAATATCGCCGGCAACGACCGCGAGAAGATGAAGGACTTCAACAGGATATGTCTGAAGGACCGCGTCAGGCACGTGATGGAGAAGGCTGAGTTCTACGGATACAGCGGCGAGAGGGTCAAGGGAATCGGATTCTGCCCGAAAGTCGAGGACGCATACCAATACGCGGCCGAATTCCGCAAGAATAAACTCAAAGCTGTTGCAGTTGAAGGGAAGACCGACAAGAAGGACCTGGAAAGGTACATCGGGATGCTGGAAGCGGACTCCGGCGAGACCCTGGACTACATCTTCACCGCCGACCTGTTCAACGAGGGTGTCGACATCCCCGCGGTCAACCAGGTCCTCATGCTCCGCCCCACGAAATCTCCTGTCATCTTCATCCAGCAGATCGGCCGCGGACTCAGGCTGCACGAGGGTAAAGACTACCTCGTCATCCTAGACTTCATCGGGAACTACGACAACAGCTACAACATCGCCATAGCCCTCTCCGACGACTACACCTATCGGAAAAAGATACTCCGTAAACTGGTAGAGTCGGGTGATAGTATCATCCCGGGAGAATCCACCGTGGAATTCGACAGGGTGAGCCGCGAGAAGATATTGGACTCGATTGATAAGAGCAACTTCGGGATAATGAAAATCCTGAGAGAAGAATACAATCATCTCAAAGCCCTCCTCGGAAGAGTTCCTGAACTGAGGGACTTCGTGGAAAATGGATCTGTTGATCCGTTAAACATCCTTAAAGAACATGACACATACCAAAACTTCCTGACAATAGTGGACAAAGAGAACTCGGGGACCCTCACTCCGTTCGAGAACTCTGTCCTCAAACAAGCCACAAGGATCGCCGCCTCCGGGAAGAGGGTGCTGGAAGTCATCCTTATGGAAGGCCTCCTCAAGGGAGAACATCCTGCATCGTTCCTGAGAGCGGAGATCAAAAAGCGTGGGATAAAGGCAAACGAAGAGGACATCCAATCAGCCATTCGCGTAGCCAACGGGTCGTTCTTCTTCAAGAAGGAAAAGCAGTTCGATCTTGTAGGGAGATCTGGAGACCACATACCGCCAAAGGTGTCGGAAGCACTCCGCAACGATATCCTCCGCGATCATGTCCGCCAGATAGTCGAACTCGGATACATCAACTGGGAGAACGAGTACCAGTTCGCGAAGAACGGATTCGTGCTCCATGGCATCTACACCCGCGAAGACATCGGACGCATCCTAGACTGGCAGAAGATGAAGGACGATCAGTTCATCGGCGGGTACACCTACGACGAGGGCACCAACACGATGCCTGTCTTCGTGACATACGACAAGGGAAAGAAGAGAGGAACCATCTACAACGACCATTTCAAAGATAAGAAAACCCTTATCGCCGAGTCCAAGAACAGGCGCCTGAAGAACTCCTTAGAGATGAAAATCCTGAACGACTCCGAATCCAACGGAGTCCGCGTGGAGCTCTTCATGCAGAGGTCCGAGATCAAAACCAAACGTGGCGGTCAAGAATTCTACTACCTTGGGAAAGTCAGGTTCGGCGGGTTCCAGGGAGAGGTCGAAGAGGGAGACCGGAAGACCATCCTCATCCAATACAATCTGGAGAACGAGGTGCCCGAGGACCTGTTCAAATACCTCACCACACCAGTCTCCGGCGAGCCTGGCAAGGATTGACGCTCTCCCGAGTGCCCCATTTATACACCTCCCCCGATAGACCCCCGAAATGAACGGGCAGGACACCGCCGGCCACCTGGCCGCGCTGATAACCATCGTGATCTGGGGGACCACGTACATCTCCACCAAGCTGCTGCTCGAGGACTTCGAGCCTGTGGAGATCCTGTTCATCCGCTTCGTGATCGGCTTCACCGTCCTCCTGGTCGTGAGCCCGCACATAATCCGCGGAGCCACCCGGCAACAGGAGCTCACCTTCGTCGCCGCCGGACTCAGCGGGATCTGCCTGTACTACCTGCTGGAGAACATCGCCCTCACATACACGCTGGCCTCGAACGTCGGCATGATCGCGTCCATCACCCCGTTCTTCACCGCGATAGCCATGCGCTACCTGCTCCCGGGCGAGGAGACCCTCCGCGCCAACTTCTTCATCGGGTTCGTCGTCGCCCTCGTGGGAATCTTCATCCTCAGCTACAACGGCACCCAGCTGGAGCTCAACCCCAAGGGCGACATCCTGGCGCTGCTCGCCGGAGTCGCGTGGGCCATCTACTCGGTGCTGACCAAGAGGATCAGCACCTTCGGGTACGGGACGGTGCAGGTCACCCGCAGGGTCTTCCTCTACGGCATCCTGTTCATGATCCCCTGCCTGTTCATCCTGCCCAACGGGTGGAACACCGCGGACCTCGCGGAGCCGTCCAACCTCCTGAACATCCTGTACCTCGGGCTGGGCGCCTCTGCGCTGTGCTTCGTGACCTGGAACTACGCGGTGAAGAGGCTCGGGGCGGTCCGCACCAGCGTCTACATCTACATCATCCCGGTGGTGACGGTCGTCACGTCCGTCATAGTCCTCGGCGAGCCCGTGACGGCGCTGTCCCTCGTCGGGATCCTCCTGTGCTTCGTGGGCCTGGCGCTGTCCGAGGATCGCTTCGTCGACAGAATCCTACACAGGGACGCCCGCTAAGACTATCATCGTAATCGTGCATGGCCCATGCGATCGCGATGGATTCCATATGGACGGAGAAGCACAGGCCCGCCTCCTTCGAGGAGGTCGTGGGACAGCCGCAGGCAGTCGAGCGTCTGGGCTCGTTCGCCTCCGGCGGCAGCCTGCCGCACCTCCTCCTGGCCGGCCCCCCGGGGACCGGGAAGACCACCTGCGCGCTCATCCTCGCGAAGACCGTCCTAGGAGGCATGACCGAGGGCAACTTCCTGGAGATCGACGCCTCCGACCTCACCAAGGCGAGGCCCGCGGAGGAGACCGAGGACGGGAGATCGGTCGTCAAGAGGGACTCCAGCCCCCTGTGGAGGATCCGCGAGTTCGCCACCAACGCGTCGATCGACGGCGTCCGCTTCAGGATCGCGTTCATCGACGAGGTCGACACGCTCTCCAAGGACGTCCAGGAGGCGCTGAGGAGGACCATGGAGGTCTACTCCGGAAACTGCGCGTTCATCCTCTCGTGCAACCACCCGTCCATGATCATCGACCCTGTGAGGTCCAGGTGCACCACCGTCCGGTTCAACCCCGTGCCCAGAGCCGCTGTCTCCTCCGAGGTGTCCCGCATCGCCGCGCTCGAGAAGGTCGCCCTGGCGCCGGAGGCCGCGGACGGCATCGCCGTCGCGTCCGGAGGGGATCTGAGACGTGCTGTCCTCATCCTCCAGGCGGCCGCGTCTAACGGCCACATCGGACTCGACACGATCTACAAGCTGACGGACACCCCCGCGTCGGAGGCGGCCCGCGCCATGATGGAGACCGCCCTGAAGGGCGACGTCATGAAGGCGAGGGACGTGCTGGACTCGATGATGATCGACTCCGGCATGTCCGGACGCGAGGTCATCGCCGAGGTGCACCGCCAGGTGCTCTCCCTCGGACTGTCCGACCAGGACGCCGTCAGGCTCATGGACAAAGTCGGCGAGACCGACCACAAGGTCGCCCAGTGCGGCTCCGGCCCCATGTCCGCGCCCCTCGAGAGGGTGCAGCTGGAAGCCCTCATCGCGTACCTCGCCATGACCGGGAAGCGCCTGAAGAGACGATAACCAAATATCGCCAGTCGGCAATCCGCGCCGCATGACCAAGGTCATTCTCCACACAACCATGGGCGACGTCGCCCTGCAGATGTACGACGACATGCCGATCACCGCCGGCAACTTCATCAAGCTGGCCAAACAGGGGTTCTACGACGGCATCATCTTCCACAGGGTCATCGACGGCTTCATGATCCAGGGGGGCGACCCCACCGGCACCGGCATGGGCGGACCCGGGTACGAGATCCAGGACGAGTTCGTGAAGGGCCACTCCAACGTCAGGGGCACCATCTCCATGGCCAACACCGGCAGGCCCAACACCGGCGGCAGCCAGTTCTTCATCAACACCGTCGACAACGGCTACCTCGACTGGGACAACCCCCGCACCCCCTCCAAGCACCCCGTGTTCGGAGAGGTCGTCGAGGGGATGGACGTGGTCGACAAGATCAGCAGGGTCGACACCGACCGCAACGACAGGCCCATGACCGACGTCAGGATCGTCAAGGCCGAAGTCGTCGAGTGAGGCGGACATGTCCAAGCATGTCATGGAATGCTTGGGGATGAGCCGCGTCACGATCGAGGACGGGCATGTCACCGACGTGACGGAGCCGATCGTGAAGAGATGCCCCCTGTTCGAGAAGTACAGGGGCATCGAGACCATCGACAGGGACGCGGTCCGCGAGAACATCGAGTACCGCATCGGCGCGTTCGGCATGTGCACCGAGAGGCGCGAGACGACCATGAGGGACTTCCTGTCCTTCGGTGTGTCCGAGACTCTCAGCACAGGCCTGAGAGACGGGGTGCTCGACGCCGTGGTCCTTGCGGCGGACGGCTGCGGCACCTGCGTCGTGACGGACCCGGACGTGGTCCAGGGGCTCGGAGGGCGGATATCGGGGATCCGCGAGACCGAGCCCATACCCGCCGTCGTCGAGGCGGTCGGAGCGGAGAACATGCTGGATCCCGAGACGGCGGCCATCGACATGGTCGCGGGGGCGGACAAGGCGTTCGCCATGGGATACGGCAGGATCGCCGTCACGACGGCGTCCATGAGGGACGCCGAGAGGATCCGCGAGAGGCACGGCGACAAAGCGGTAATCGCGCTGGTCCACACCACCGGCATTTCCGAGGAGGACGCGAGGGAGGCGTTCGAGATGTGCGACGTCATCACCGCATGCGCGTCGAAGCACCTCCGCGAGTTCGCCAAGTCGACCGACGGCGTCCTCATCGCCGGAAGGGCGGTCCCCGTCTACGGCGTGACCGACATCGGGAAGAAGCTGATGTCCAGGCGCCTGGAGATCGCCGGGAAGGAGCCCTGGGACCCCACGCAGGGCGAGGACCCACCCAGGCCCCTCGTCTGAGAAACACCGGCATCGGGCCCGACCGGCCCTGCCGGACCTTCTTCCATCAGGCCATCGGCCCCGAGGCCTCCTGAGTGCCAGCGGTGCCACCTACCCGTCCGAACAGGCCCTCGAACCCCTTGTCGGAGACGCCGTTCTCCAAAAGATTGTCGAGCCGGGAGGACAGTCCCGTTCTTCTCAGAGGCGTCATGCCCATGACAACCGCCAATCTGAACGGCGGGTCCTCCGACTTCAGGACGTTCCCGAGAAGTCCGCCTACGATGTCCCGTATCCCCTCTTGCGTCCCGGAGCCGCGGGATGAGTTCAGGGGATCGTCGTAATCATCGATGAGCAGCACGGGCCCGACCCCGTGATGCCTCTTCAGCATGATGCACAGGTCCGAGAGCGACTCCCTCAGGTCAGACAGATCGCCCCCGCCCCCGAGCATCCTGCGGTAATCCTCCCTGTCCCGTCCGGACAGGCGGTCCGAATCCGACAGGCATCCGTGCTCCCCGTAGAGTCCGGCGATCCTCGCCGACAGATCGGCCTCGAACCCCTCCTCCGTCCCTGTGTCGAGGCCCCCTAGGCTCAGGAACACCACCGGATACGCGCCCATCTCGGGATCGTCCGGGCGCAGGCGGATTATCTCCAGATCATCGAACCGCCTGCCGGCATCCCTGCCGAAATAGGCGGCTAGCATGCTCAGTGCCAGGGTCTTCCCGAATCCGTGCGGACGGGTGAAGAGGAACGCCTCCGCGTCGTTCCGTTCAAGAATGCGGGACACCAGCGGAGATCTATCCGCATAGAGGGAGCCCCCGTCGCGGATCCTCCGGAACGGCTCCGCCCCGCCGCATGTGTCGTCCATGCGCCCGGAAGGTGGTGAAACGTTATTAATGGCTTTGCTGCAAGGCTATGGCGCTCAATAGGTCTCGAGCGTGAGGTGAGTGCCCGACCTGAGGTAGATCAGCGGGACCCTCTCCTTCCTGAGGCGCCTGCGGAGCTCCTTGTCGTTGGTGAGCACGTACGCGCCCTCCTTCTTCGCCAGCTCCAGAACGGCGCTGTCGCCGGTGGTCTCGGTGGGCACGATCTCGTACTTCCTCGCAAGCGAGAGCGCGGCGCCCGCGTACCTGTGGTCCAGGTGCTTGAGCTCCCCGACCAGGGGGCCGGGGACTAGAATCCTGACCTCGCCGAGCAGGTCCTGCAGGGCGAGGTCGAGGTTGATCCTGATCTCGAAAGGCATCAGTAAGGCGTTTGTGTCGAGCACGACCGTCTGCATGGCGGTCACTGCTCGACGATACCGTATCCGATGAGCCTCCACTTGTTGGAGATGCGCCTCGATATGGCGACCCTCTGCCCGGGCAGGATGCACACGGGGATCTTGAGGGCGACCTCGGCGGAGTCGCTCCTGGCGCTCTTGACGATGCCGACCGTGGTGGCCGTTCCGACGCTGAGCATCAGGGGCTCGTTGCTCTTGATCTCCTCGACGGACAGCTCGGCGGAGGATCCGACGACGCGGTCCAGGAGGACGGTCTTCATCTCGAAGTCGTGGACGACCCTGGGCAGCTCGCCGGGGCGTCCGATGACCCTCCCGGTGAGTCCGTCCGACTTGGTCATCGCGGCGTCGAGACCGGTCCCGATGGCGATGAGGCCTCCGGGGACGACCTTCTTGACGCTCTTGCCTCCCGCCTCGAGGGACGTCACCGTGGCGGTGATGTTCTCGTAGACGGTCCTGCCCGCGACCTCTGTCTTCCTCCCGGGTGCGATCTCGATCTCGTCGCCGATCTTCAGGGTGCCCTGCATGAGGCTTCCGCCCAGGACGCCGCCCTTGAGCTCCTCGGGCTTGGCGCCGGGGGAGTTGATGTCGAACGAGCGGGCCACGTGCATCAGCGGGGATGCGTCGGGGTCCCTCTTGATCTTGGAGACGATGTGCTCCTCGATGGCCTCGATGAGCATGTCGATGTTGACGCCGCGGTTGGCCGAGATCGGGATGATCGGCGCGTCCTCCGCGATGGTCCCCTTGACGAACTCCTTGATCTGCTTGTAGTTCTCGATCGCCTGCTCGCGGGTGACGATGTCGATCTTGTTCTGGACGATGATGATCTTGTCGATGCCGATGATCGACAGGGCCATCAGATGCTCCTTGGTCTGGGGCTGGGGGCACTTCTCGTTGGCCGCCACGAGCAGCAGGGCCCCGTCCATGAGGGCGGCTCCCGACAGCATGGTGGCCATGAGGGTCTCGTGCCCGGGCGCGTCCACGAAGGACACGGCCCTGAGGAACTCGGCCTCCTCGCCGCAGTTGGCGCACTTCTTGTTCGTGCCGTAGGCCGCGGCGCCCTGACAGCTGGGGCACTTGTAGAACGCGACGTCGGCGTATCCCAGACGGATCGAGATTCCCCTCTTCAGCTCCTCGGAGTGACGGTCGGTCCATTCTCCGGAGAGGGCCTTGGTGAGGGTCGTCTTCCCGTGGTCGACATGCCCGATCATCCCGATGTTGATCTCGGGCTGCTTCGGTACTTTCATCAGTTCTCCGCGGGGGCCTCGCCCTCGGGTGCGGGGTTGAGGATCTCATCGATGGTCTTGGGCCCGTACTCGACGACCTTCATGTTGATCTGCACGATCGCGTCGGAGATGGCGGCGCCGCGGATGGCGACCCTCCTCCTCTCGCCCTGGTACCTCTCGTGGAATCCGAGGCTGTCGGACAGGAGGAGCTTGACCCTCTTGTTGCCGGGGAGGTCTCCCCTCATGGGGGTTCCGTTGCTGTCGGAACCGCCGGTAATCTTCAGCTTGTAGTCGGGAAGGCCCACGAACACTCCGTCGACGACCTCTCCGATGCTAACGCCAATCAGAGAGCTCGCGTGGTGACCGGTGACGGCGACGTTGTAGGACTTTCCAGTCTTAACATCGTTCACGATGACTTTGAAGTCTGCCATTTGAACACCTGTGAGGGTCGGCTATTAAAGAGGTGCTTATAAAGGTATGGTCGACCGTCGGTTGAAGAACATGAGCATGCGGGCGACCCCTATCCTGAGCCTGTCGGCTATGGAGCGGCGCATGTACTCCTCCGGAAGGCACTCCGCCGCGCCCTCCAGCTCCGACTCGAAGGCCTCCTCGGCCTGACGCGCGACCTCCTCCGAGTACACGACGGCGTTCTCCGCGTAGTCGGCCCACATGCGCGAGTTGTACACCGCGGATCCCACCGTGCAGACCCTGCCGTCGGCGACGACGACGCACTTGACCATCGACCTCGCCGCGAAATACACGTGCGCGCCCGCCTCCATGAGCGGATTCGAGGCGGCCAGGGAGTTCCAGGCCTGGTACCAGCGCCTGGACTTGGCGGGGATGAGGACCCTCACGTCGGTTCCGGCGATGACCGCCTGCTTGATGGCGTTGTACATCTCGTCGGTGGGGACGAGGTAGGGGAACGTGATGTACAGGCGCTCCCTGGCCTCCGAGATTATCGCGGAGTACCCGTGGAGCATCGGCGACGTCGGCGAATCGGGACCGGACGAGACCATCTGCACCCCGCATCCGCCCTCGCAGGGCTCCTGCCGGACGGGGGCCCTGGGCTCCTCTCCGGTGGCGTGGTGCCAGTCCGCCTCGAACCTCGTCGCGAGGCGCGTCACCGCCGGGCCCTCCACGCGGACGAAGGTGCTCATGCCCGTGTAGGCGACCCTGCCGTCCACGATCACGATGGTGCGCATGTTGCGGTTCTTGGTGCTCACGGAGAACATGGAGTGGACCCTGCGGTGGAGCGTCGCGTGCCTCACGCCGGAGGACTTCATGAGCCACAGCCCGCGGGTGCGGCCGAATCCCTCCACGGACGTGAGGAAGCGCACGTCCACGCCCTTGGACGCGACCTGTGCCAGCAGCTCCGGCATGCCCTCCGCGGCCATCCCCGGCGCGACGCCGGCGGTCTCTATGCAGACCGACTCAGTCGCCGACAGGACGTCCTCGGTGAACCTCTGGTAGCCCTCGCGCATGCTCCACAGGAGCTCCGCGCCGTTGCCGGACGTGTAGACGTCCGCGCCGGCCCCTCTCAGGATCTGCTCCAGGCGGGCGTCCTCCTCCGGGACCTCCGGCGGCGACTCGGCGGCCATTATGGGCGCGTCCGACTCCGCCTTGCGGTTGCCGTCCGCCCGTATGAACAGGGTGCAGCCCCAGATCAGGTACATCAGGGTCCCCCCGAAGGGGATGATGACGACTATCGCCACCCAGAATATGAACGTCCTCGGGTCGAAGCGCTCCTTGAAGAGCATCACGAGGAACACGGACACGTCGACCACCAGCAGCGGCAGCCAGACCGGCAGCACCGCGAAGACGAACGTGAAGAACGGTACGGTGAGATAGGTCAAGCGACCCCCTCACATTCCCCAGAACGGCTCCCCGAGCCTCTTGATGGCCACGGTCTCCTCCATGGCCTGCTTCTCGTCGGCGTTGAGGTCGAGGGTCTTCAGCTGCTTGTAGCCGGACTCGATGAGATCCACGTACACGACGTCGCCCTCGTTGATCTGCCTGCCGGCGGTGACCCCGTCTATCGCAACGGCGACCTCGTCGCCCTGCTTGGCCTCCTTCTGGACGTCCTCGCCGATGCGGATGCTCCTGATCTTGCCGAGGTCGCGGCCGTCGGGGCCGATGAGGTTCTCCCCGGGGCGTATCCTGCCGGCCAGGACCCTCACTCCGAGGATCGCGGGCTTGCTGGCGCGGAACGTGCAGTTGGGGAGCACGGTGAACTTCGCGGGGAACGAGAACATGGAGCGCTTGTCGGTGTCGGTCTGCCTCTTGCTCTCCTCCACCCACTCCACGTAATCGTCTATCAGCTGGTAGACGATCTGGTTGGTGAAGACCTTCATCTCCTCCTGGTTCGCCAGCTCGGACTCGGCGTCCTTGGACAGCCCGATGTTGAACCCCAGGATGATGCGGTTCTTCTTGTCCCCGTAGGCGGTCTCGACGATGTCCCTGCGGGTGATCTCGCCGATGCCGTACTTCCTGATGGGGATGTCGTGCAGCTTGGCCTCGTACGCCAGCGCCTCCAGGGATCCGATGGCGTCCGCCTTGATCGTGATGCCCTTCTCGGTGGTCTCGATCTTGATGCTGGTCTCCTCCGCCAGGGCCTTGATCGCCGGGTCGTTCGGACCCTTGACGACGATGATCGGCGCTCCGGCGATGACTCCCTCGCAGTTCTGCGTCGAGATCTTCACCCCGGCGGCGGCGTGGAGCTCCTTGACGGAGTCGAAGCGGTCGCGCGGGTCGCGGATCTCGTCCAGCGGCTTGGGCTTGAGGATGGCCTTGATCTTGGTGACGACGGGTGCCCCGCGGGTCCCCATGGCGACGGTGTCGCCCTTCTTCAGGGTCCCCGAGTAGAGGATCATGTCCAGGGTCTTGCCCAGTCCGCGCTCCTCCTTGATCTCCAGGATGGTCCCCCTGCCGGGGCCCTCGCCCTTCTCGAGCTGGGACTCGAGGAAGCGCTGGGCCAGTCCGATGAGGACGAGCAGGAGGTCCTGTATGCCCTCGCCCTCCTTGGCGCTGATCGGCACCAGCGCGACGGCCTTGGTGAAATCGTCGATCCTGTCGTACCTGTCCGAGGAGATGCCCTCCTGGGCGAGCTGCGCCACGACGGTGTACATCTTGTCCTCGAAGACGGCGCGGGTGTGGTCCTGCTGCTGCCTCTCCGACAGCACGAAGGGCCTGCCGTCCTCGCTGATCCACCCCTCGATGGAGTCGATCTTGTTCAGCGCGATGACGAACGGGGTCTTGTACTGCCTCAGGATGCGGATCGACTCGATGGTCTGGGGCATCAGCCCCTCCTTGATGTCGATCACGAGGACGGCCAGATCGGCCAAGGACCCTCCCCTGGCGCGCAGGGTGGTGAACGCCTGGTGGCCCGGCGTGTCTATGAACAGCAGTCCGGGGACGTCGAACTTCTTGCCTCCGAGCAGCGAGCCGCACATCTTGTAGATGTGGTCGATCGGCACCTCGGTGGCTCCGATGTGCTGCGTGATGGCGCCGGCCTCCCTGGCCTGCACCGAGGTGCCTCTGATACGGTCCAGAA
>JAUNYA010000116.1 GCA_030539565.1 Thermoplasmata archaeon
GCGGAGGGTGGCAAGATAATCCTGACCTGGGGGAACACCATCAAGGTCGCCGTCGTCGGGTGCTTCTCGTACCTCTTCCTGAAGGGGGGCCTGTCCAACGTGGTCTCGACCACGCTCGGCATCCCCGAGTGGGCCGCCCAGGTGATCATAGTGGTGGCGTTCATCGCCGTCCTGGCGCTGATAATCCGCTACCTGGTCAACTACGCCCGCGACAGGATGAACCTGAAGCAGGAGTACCTGGACACTCCGGTGTTCGGGCGGGACCGCATCCAGTACGACTACGGCGGCAACACCGATGCCTACTGGTACGATGCCGATGAGAGGAGGCGCTACAGATGATGATCATACCGCTGATGTCGGGCATAATCAACGCCTTCTTCATCCTCGATCTGATCGTCACCCTGGCCACCGGGGACGGCCTCGCCGCCCTTCTCGTGGACGCCTCCGGGAACAGCGTAGCTCAGGCGGTGCTGGCGAACATCCCCACGGATCCGACGGTCTTCTGGCTGATGTCCGGGTTCATCCTGGTGTTCGTCTGCGCCATCGAGTGCCTGCTGATATACATCGCGTTCTACTCCGACATAGGCAAGGTGAGGGCATGAGGATGATCGACACCCCCAGGGTGATCATCGGCCTCGGGCTCTTCGTGGCCTCGGCGTGGGCGGTCCCGACCATCAGCTCCTGGCTCGGCGTCACCGAGATGCTGGCCTTCTCGACGGTCGGCTCCGTCCTCGCCTTCGCCGGAGGGATGCTCCTCTACTCGGGGGTGAGCCAGCGTCAGCAGCAGTCGCAGTGGTGATGCTCGTGCTCGCCTACCTCGGATTCAAGTGGCAGCTCCCGAGGGCCCTGTACAGGGCTCAGACGCAGGTGGCCGATGTCCTCCCCTGACGCGACGGAAGTGTACCCGGACGGCTATCCGGACGGATATCCCGAGGATCCGCCGGGCGTTCCCGAGCAGGCCTACGCCGAACCTCCCAGGCGCAGGCCTCTCCCGGCGTTCGTCAAGGTCGTCCTCGCAGTGGCCGCCGGCGCCGCAGCGGTGTACGTCGCGTACACCGTCTTCGGCGCCCAGGCCCTCCTGGACTTCGCATGGGAGTACTGGCCGGCGGTCCTCGCCCCGTTCGCGGGGATCGCACTGGCCAGGTTCGTCGTCCGCTCCATGTACCGTCCGTCCGGCAGGGTGCTGCTGAACCTCGACGTGGAGAACCACCTCGTCCGCGCGGTGTTCATCCCCGACGACATGATGCGCTACCTGAACCAGACCGGGAACGCCGTCGTGTACCACACCCAGAACGGCACCCAGGTGTACCTCACCTCGGAGCTCGACCTCGCCAACGGCTTCGTCGACTACGGATGGGTCCACACGGACAACGCCCTTGTGGTCATGACGCGCGAGGACGCCTACGTCAGGTGGTACAGGACACTCAACGAGGTCCTGGAGGAGAACCTCCAGCTGATGGCCAACCCCAAGGTCATCGGCCTCGGCTATGCGCGTGCGTCCCTGAGGAAGCACCTCGACCAGATGTCCATGGCCCTCGGGCTCACCGATGCTGACTACGCCAAGAGGGATCCGGCCGACTTCCCAGAGGACGAGCTGGACCAGACCGTGCGTCGGCAGGACGGAGGAGGCGACACCGCATGAGCGGTGCAGCATCCGGAGGACCTGCCGGCGCGTACCCGGCAAACACCCGGGAGGGGAGCCGGATGCGTCCCGAGGCGGGGGCGGCGCAGCCCGTCCCCGCGGAGGGCGCATCATGCTCCCCCAACAGGAGCCGGGCGGTGGAGTACATCTCCGAGATGGAGCACGGGGTGATCATCGCGGTGGGTTCCGGGAAGCAGGGGAAGTCCTGCTCCCTGCACAGCCTCATCGCGCTGTGCTGGCCCGGGCGTCCTGTGTTCCTGCTGGACCCCATGGTGTACGACATCTCCATGTTCCCCGGCTACGGCCGCGTGTCGTCGCCGGCGCAGGTGCCCGTCGGCGCCGTGGCGGTGATCGAGGATGTCAACCGCGTGTTCCACTCCAGGGGCTCGTCGAAGGACGCGACCCTGCAGAGGTGGCTCGGGATCATCTCGCACAGGTCGAACGTGGTGTGCATCACCACGCAGTCGATGGCCGCCACGGATCTCGAGTTCATGCGCTCGCAGGACGCCGTCGTCATGTGCAAGCGCATGCACGCGGAGGACCTGAGCTTCGAGCGTCCGGAGTTCCGGACGAACCAGGCCATGGCGAACATCTGGATCGACCACGCCGCGGCGGCTCACCCGGAGGTGAGCGACCGCGCGTGGTCGTTCTTCCCGAGGTTCAACGAGGTCGTCTCGATCCCCATGGTCCCCTGGTGGTCGTACAGGAACAGCCACATGCTGAGGGATGTGGTCCTGTGACGCTCAACGTCACCACCGATGAAGAGACTGACAGGATGCTCTCCCTCAGGGCATCCTCCCGCGTCCCGCTGCCGAGGGAGATCGCCCTCTGCGACGAGCGGGACGCCCGCCCGTACCATGAATGGGTCGGATACTACGAGACCTTCGGTCTCGCCGACCACCCCCTCGTGCGGCTCGTCGGCCGCCACATGCTCGACGCGGCGATGGCCTCCGCCCTCTCCCGGGCGGAGCACCTCGACCGCGTCGCGCACTACGCGGCGTGGCTGGGGGTCGAAGGGGTCCGCATCGTGGACCTCGTCGGTCCCACGAGGGACGATCCGGCAGCCGCCCCGGGCGCCTCCCAGCGCCCGGCCGCCCCTCCCGTCGTCCCCCAGCCTCCCGCAGACCGCCCCTGTCCCCCTGCGCCTAGGCCGCGCAGCGGCCGACGGCGCACAAACAGGCCGCGCGGGCGCGTCGCCGCCAGGCAGCGCCCGCCGGCCGTCTTCCCGTGGGGCGGCTGCCCCCAGAACGAGATAACATGATCCCTTCACTTTTCGACTACGACGTCCGCCGCGAGGCGGCGAGGCTCCGCCTCCTCGACCGCAAGATGGAGATGCGCGCACGCAAAGGGCTGGCCATCCAGGCCGCCCTCTCCGAGCATCCGGTATCGCGCTACGTCAGGAGACTCCCCTACGAGCCGGCGTCGTATCCTGCCATAGAGTACCTTAAGGTTGAGGAGGCCGAAGGCCCCGAGACCAAGGACAGCAGGGTACCTAGAGGTACGACCTCCAGGAAAGGCCCCGAAGGGGTTCCGGAGCCTTCCGTCCAGGAAGGATCCGAATCATCCCTTCAGGAAGGAAC
>JAUNYA010000117.1 GCA_030539565.1 Thermoplasmata archaeon
CGCCTGGACTCGACCAACGTCATCATGCCCGACGTCACGGTCATCAACAACATCTCGCTGGAGCACACCGCGTTCCTCGGAGGGACCATCCGCGAGATCACCGGCGAGAAGGCCGGCATAATGAAGCCCGGGGTCCCGTGCGTCACGGTGAACCCGGACGATGTGTTCGATGTTCTCAGATCACGTGCCGAGGCCGTCGGGTGCCCCCTCATGAGGGTCCGCGCCGGGGACGTGAACGTCATCTCCGACAGCCCCGACTGCGTCGAGATGGAGTACGGCGGGACGGTCTACACGGTCGGCCTCCCCGGGAGGCACCAGGCCCGCAACGCCGCGCTGGCCATCGAGGGGCTCAGGGCCCTCCCCGACTATGAGGAGAGGATCGCCGGAAGCCTCCACGACGGGCTGGAGTGCGTCTCGTGGCCCTGCAGGATGCAGAAGCTCATGGCCGACCCGATCATCGTGGACGTCACCCACACGGTCAGCGGCGCAGAGTGCCTCCGCGAGGACATAGCCGAGATCTACGGCGACGTGGTGCTCGTGATAGGCATGCTCTCGGACAAGGACGCCGACGGCGTCTCCAGGGAGCTGGCTCCGATAGCGTCGATGATATTCGTCACCCAGCCCGACTCCCCGCGTGCCAGGCCGGCCGCGGAGATGGCCGAGGCAATCTCGAAATACGGGCGGGTCGATGGCGTCTTCCCCGACATACGGGCAGCTATGGAGGCCGCCATGGATGCCCGCGGGGACTCCAACGTCCTCGTCACGGGCTCGTTCCGCATGGCGGAGGGGGTGCTAAGATGGCTTCAGACAAGATCGTCCCGATTCTCGACACGCTCTCAAAGGAGTACCTGGGCGGAGCGTATCCTGGGCGCAATTCGGAGGGTCTGAACCCGGAGTGGCCGGCGGACCCGTTCCACGTTCTCATCGCAACCATCCTGTCCCAGCGCACCCGCGACGACAACACCCGGAAGGCCTCCGACAACCTGTTCCACATGTACGACTCGGTAGACGCCATCGCGGACGCCGATCCCGATGTGGTCGCCGAGCTGGTCCGCCCCGCCGGCTTCCCGAAGCAGAAGGGCGCGGCCATCGTGAGGTGCTGCCAGGTCCTCAGGGACGAGTACGGCGGCGTGGTCCCGGAGAGCACGGAGGAGCTCGTGTCCCTGCCGATGGTGGGACGGAAGACAGCCGCCTGCGTCAGGTCCTACGCCATGGGCATCCCGTCGGTGTGCGTCGACACCCACGTGCACAGGATATCCAACCTGATGGGCCTCGTGCACACGAAGACCCCGGAGGAGACCGAGTTCGCCCTCATGGACATCACCCCCGAGGACAGGTGGTCGGACATCAACAGGTACCTGGTCCGCCACGGGCAGGTCGCCTGCCTCCCGAACCACCCGCACTGCGAGAGGTGCAGCGTCACGGCCTACTGCGACCACTACGCGGAGACGCACGGAGACAGGTGAGGGAATCCTAACAATCGGCGGGACTGGCTCCTTTCCGCGCCAACGTTAAAAGGGATACCGCGCAATACACGTCCGATGCACGAAGTCTCGGTCGTCACAAGCCTTGTCGACGCGGTTATCGCGGAGCTCTCCAGGTACAGGATAGAGAAGGTCAACGCCGTGACGGTCATAATCGGCGACCTGACGAACCTCGGGGACGAGCAGATGCAGTTCGCGTACGAGGTCGTGACGCGCGGCACCATCCTCGAGGGGTCGGAGCTCGTGATAGAGCACATCCCCGTGGAGGTCAGCTGCTCTTCGTGCGGATACGAGGGTCCGGTCAGGATGCTCTCCGACCCGGACTACGACACGCATTCGATCCCCGTGCTCTCCTGCCCGGAGTGCAGCGGGGACATCACAGTCGTGAGGGGCATGGAGTGCACCGTCAAGTGCATGGATATTGAGGAGGTCGAGGAGCGATGTTCAAGTACAGGGACGAGGAGACGGCGAGGAAGGTCCTGGACCACATAAGGGCCATGGACGTGGACGTGCGCCTGATGCACATCTGCGGGACCCACCAGGACGCCATCGTCAGGTTCGGCCTGGAGGACATGCTCAACGAGGTCGGCGTGAGGATCGCCCAGGGGCCCGGCTGCCCCGTGTGCGTGACCACGAGCCACGAGATCGCCGACGCGATCACCCTGGCGAGGAACGGCGTGACGGTTACGGCGTTCGGCGACATGATGAGGGTCCCCACCACCGCGGGATCGCTCTTCACCGCCAAGGCCGAGGGCGCCGACGTCCGCATCGTGTACTCGATCGACGACGCCGTCCAGATGGCCAGGGAGCAGCCCGACAAGCCCCTGGTGTTCGTCGGGGTGGGCTTCGAGACCACCGCCCCCTCCACATGCGTCCCGCTCCACAAGGACGACTGCCCCGAGAACTTCTCCGTCTACAGCTGCCACAGGATCTGCCCGCCCATCATCGAGACGCTCTTCGACCTGGGCGAGAACAGGATCGACGGGTTCATCATGCCCGGCCACGTGGCCGTCATCACAGGAACCGGCATGTTCGAGCCGGTCTCCGCCAAGCACCACGTGCCCCAGGTGATCGCCGGATTCGAGCCCCTGGACATCCTCATGTCCTGCTACATGCTGTGCAAGCAGCTGAAGGAGGGCAGGGCCGAGGTCGAGAACGAGTACACCCGCCTGGTCCGTCCGGAGGGCAACCCCGCCGCACTGAGGCTGATGGAGGAGACGTTCACCCCCGTGGACCGCGCCTGGCGCGGGTTCCCGGTCATCAGGAAGAGCGCACTGTCGCTGAAGCCCGAGTTCGAGGCCCACGACGCGACGAAGGTGCACGAGGACATCCTGAAGCTCACCCCCGAGGTGGAGGCCGAGGCCAAGGGATGCAGGTGCGGCGACGTCCTGAGGGGCATCATCAAGTCCGACGAGTGCCCCATGTTCGGCAAGGTCTGCAAGCCCATGAACCCCATGGGGCCGTGCATGGTCTCCGCCGAGGGCAACTGCTCGATCGCCTACCGCCTCGGGCCCAAGAGGTGATCCCTGTGTCCACCCCGATATACGCGGAGATGAAGCTGGACAAGAGGATCCTCATCGTCACCAACGACTCCACCGTGTTCCTCACGAAGAACCGTATAACGTCTGTGTTCGAGATGTTCGGGGGCAGGGTCACCGAGGTCAAGAACCTGGTGAAGCGCCTGGACACCGCCGTCGACGCCAAGGGCAGGAAGCTCTGCGACGTGTCGTTCGGCGT
>JAUNYA010000118.1 GCA_030539565.1 Thermoplasmata archaeon
TCCTGTGCGTCGGATTCGTGTACTTCTTCCTGGAGGCCGAGTTCATAGGCGTCATTCAGATCCTCGTCTACGTCGGTGCGATCACCATCCTCTTCGCGTTCAGCATCATGCTGACCAGGAGGTACATCATGAAGAAGGAGGGAGACTCCGATGAGTGAGTACTCCAAGAAGAAAGCGGTCGGAGTGACCGTCGCGGTCGTGCTGCTCGCGGTCCTGGTCATCGGGATCTGCTCCGTCGACTGGAGCGACTACACGACGTCCGACGAGCCGGTGGAGCAGCCCACGTTCCCCACCGACGACTCCGACAGCATCTGGGACGAGAACGGCGACCTGAAGGAGGACAGCCTTGCGTACGTCATATTCGAGAAGTACGGCCTGATCCTGATCCCCCTGGCCCTGCTCATGTTCGGAGCCATGGTCGGCGGAGTCGTCATTTCGAGAGAGGAGGCTGAGATCGATGATTCCGATTGAGTACTTCCTGATCCTCGGAGCCATCCTGTTCGCCATCGGAGCGTACGGAGTGGTCACAAAGAGCAACGCAATCATCGTCCTGATGTGCATCGAGCTGATGCTCAACGCAGCCAACATCAACTTCGTCGCGTTCGGCGCCTACCACCCCGACATCATGGGTCAGGCGTTCGTCGTGGTGACGATCTCCGTCGCCGCCGCAGAGGTCGCGGTCGGTATCGCCATCCTGCTCAACGCGTACAAGATGAGGAAGACCACTGAGCTCGACGAAGACGGGCTCACATCCATGAGGTGGTAAGCATGTTCATAGAATACACATGGCTGGTTCCCCTCATTCCGATGCTGTGCTTCCTTATCATCGGACTGGTGGGAAGGAAGACCCCCGAGAAGGGCGGTTACATCGCAATAGCCGGAGCGCTCATCGCGTTCATCATCGCCGCGCTGATCTCCTACGAGTACCTCACCGGCGACGTCTACCCCGACCCCGTGTCGAGCGAGATCGCCTGGTTCAGCATCGGCGACATCACCATCCACCTCGGATACTACGTCGACGGCCTCACCTGCCTGATGATGCTGTTCTCGTCGTTCATCTCGACGCTGATCTTCATCTACTCGATCGGCTACATGCACGCCGAGGGCGGCAGGAAGACCAGGTACTACGCCGAGGTCTCTCTGTTCCTGACCGGAATGCTGGGGCTCATCGTCTCGAGCAACTTCCTGGAGATGTTCATCTTCTGGGAGGTCATGGGACTGTGCTCCTACCTGCTGATCGGATTCTGGTCCTTCAGGCACAACGACGGCGACGCGGCGTCCGCGAACGCGGCCTCCGCCGCCAAGAAGGCGTTCCTCGTCACCAGGATGGGAGACGTCTGCCTCATGGCCGGACTGTTCATCCTGCTCGGCGAGTTCCACAGCCTGGACTACGCCACCCTGTTCGACCCCGCCAACATCGCCAACGCCGACTCCAACATGCTCATGCTGGGCATGCTGCTCGTCTTCGGCGGTGTCATCGGAAAGTCCGCGCAGTTCCCCCTGCACGACTGGCTGCCCGATGCGATGGCCGGACCCACCACCGTCTCCTCCCTTATCCACGCGGCAACCATGGTCAAGGCTGGAGTCTACCTCGTCGCGAGGGCCTACCCGCTGTTCGTCCAGAACGCGGACGTCATGCTCTTCGTGGCGATCATCGGAGGCGTCACCGCGTTCTTCGCGGCCACGATGGCCCTCAACAACTACAACATCAAGAAGGTCCTGGCTTTCTCCACCATCTCCCAGCTCGGGTACATGATCCTGGCGCTCGGAGCCGGAGGATACCTCGTCGCCCTCGGAATGCAGAACGGGGACTCCGCTCTCATCGCCGCCGGCGTCGCGGGATACACCGCCGGATGCTTCCACATGATGAACCACGCGTTCTTCAAGGCCCTGCTGTTCATGTGCTCGGGATCGGTCATCCACTCCTGCGGCACGGAGGACATGCGCCAGATGGGCGGACTCGGCAAGAAGATGAAGATCACCTCCATCACCATGCTGCTCGGTTCCCTGTCCATCGCCGGATTCCCCCTGTTCAGCGGATTCTGGTCCAAGGACCTGGTCATCGAGATCGTCATGGAGGCAGGGCACGACGGAACCGTCTGGTTCATGGTGCTCTGGGCTCTCGCCGTCATCACCGCCTTCATGACCGCGTTCTACATGTTCCGCATGTGGTTCATGACGTTCGCCGGAGAGGAGGGCCACGCCACCCAGCACGCCCACGGCGAGTCCCCCAAGACCATGACCGTGCCCCTGATGATCCTGTCCGTCTTCGCAGTCGTGAGCGGATTCTTCATCATGTTCGGCCTGGACTCCATGGTCTGCTTCGACGTGACCAGCGCCGGCTTCGTCGTCGGCGGAGGCCACTCCGAGGGATTCGAGTACTTCGTCGAGCTGTTCACCAACCCCTACACCTGGCTGACCATCGTCCTGGCGCTCCTGGGTATCGGCATCGCCTACCTCATGTACGCCAAGGGCACCGTGGACCCCGGAAAGTTCAACAAGAACGGGGAGTCCAGGCTCTACAAGATCCTCCAGAACCGCTGGTACTTCCCGGAGTTCTACAACCAGGTCTCCTGGAAGCTCGGTTACGGAATCGCGAAGGGAATCAACTATGTCGACAGACAGGTCATCGACGGCACCGTCAACGGCCTCTCCGCGTCGGTCGTCGGCGGTGGAGACTCCATGAGCAGGATGCAGACCGGAAACGTCCACGACTACTCGTCCGTGGTGCTTCTGGGAGTCGCCATCCTCGCGGTGCTCTTCGTCGTCATCGCAATGATCACGGGGGTGATGTGATGAGTTCCATCATCCTTCCCCTGCTGATCGTCCTCCCGCTCATCGGAGCGGTCGCCACCCTGTTCATGGGCGGCGAGAGGCAGAAGCTCGCCAAGTACGTCGCACTGGCGTTCTCGCTGGTCACCCTGGTCGTCACCATCTACGTGATGGTCACCGGGCTCGACAGCGGATGGTCCCAGTTCGACTTCGAGGCGAAGTGGATCGAGACCAGCAGCATCTACATCGGGTTCGATCTCGTGGTCGACGGGCTGAGCATCCTCATGCTCTTCCTGTCCGCCCTGCTGACCCCGCTGGTCATCGTGTTCTCGTCCGACGAGAGCGACAGGCCGAACTACTTCCACACCCTCCTCCTCGCGATGGAGGTCGGACTCATGGGAGTCTT
>JAUNYA010000119.1 GCA_030539565.1 Thermoplasmata archaeon
TACCTTCATTTGACAGGTGTTCCGACAAGCGTGGGAGTCGATGGAACGGCCGGATACGAGGCGGTCCGAGGCAGGATAACGTCGTTGAAAATGAGCAGAAATGTACAAAATAGGCTCAGACGCAAAACTCAACTGTCAAAGTCAAGTTTATCACTCAAGATGTTTTGCAATCCGTATCGTCGAACGGGCCGATCGATCAAGGTTCCGCGTGTCAGGACTTCTCGTCCGATTCCGAACAATACGATATATGTATTAGATTTAAGATACACGACGTATCTTATTCTGGTATCCGCCGGAGGTCTAGACATGAACACGAGGAGAATCGGCGATCTGGAGGTCTCCGCCATCGGGATGGGCTGCATGGGCCTGTCCCACGGCTACGGGAAGGCTCCTAGCAGGGAGTGCAGCATAGCGGCCATACGTGTGGCCTTCGATCGCGGGTGCACGTTCTTCGACACGGCGGAGGTCTACGGCACGCAGCAGTTCCACTTCGGCCACAACGAGGAGCTTGTCGGCGAGGCGCTGGAGGATGTCCGCGACGAGGCGGTGATAGCGACAAAGATCCATCCGACTGGATGGAGCAGGGACACCGATGTCCGCGCGGCCGTGTCAGAGCATCTGGATGCGTCCATGCGCCGTCTGCGCACGGACTTCGTCGACCTGTACTACCTGCACAGGATCAGCGAGGATGTCCCCGTGGAGGCCGTGGCGGAAGCCATGGGCGAACTTGTGTCCGAGGGCCGCATAGGCGGCTGGGGGCTCTCCCAGGTGTCCGTCGAGACGCTGGCAGCCGCCCACGCCGTGCAGCCGGTCACGGCCGTCCAGAACATCTACTCGATGGCTGAGAGGGACTGCGAGGCCGACATCATACCGTTCTGCTCGGAGCACGGGATCGGCATGGTGGCTTTCTCGCCCGTGGCCAGCGGCCTTCTGGCCGGGAAGGTCACCAGGGACACGGAGTTCGGGTTCGACGACGTACGGAAATTCGTCCCCCAGCTGTCGCCGGAGAACATCGACGCCAACCGCCCGCTGGTGGACCTGGTGGCTTCCGTGGCGGAGTCGAAGGGCGCGACGATGGCCCAGGTCGCCCTGGCCTGGATGCTTCGCGTGGACCCGTGCGTGGTGCCCATACCCGGGTCGAAGAACAGGGAGAGGATACTGGAGAACCTGGATGCGGACTCCGTGGTCCTCACGGACGGGGAGTTCGCGGAGCTGAGCGCAGCGCTGGATTCCATCGAGGTCCACGGCCACAGAGGCCACGAGGAGACGGAGCAGAACGGGTTCCTGACGAGGAGGAGGTGAGGTTCAGGGGGAGGGCCCGGAGGCGCGGTTCGTCGCGCCTCCTCGGTACCGCACCGTTTCGAGCAGCTCGTACGCTATCTTGCGCTTCTTCGGTTCGGTCTCCCTCTCCAGAGGATAGTACGCATCCTCCTTTCCCAGAACCTTGAAGATGTTCTTCCTGTACTCATCGAGTTGCTCGTCCGAGAGGTACCTCTTGGACTTTCCCTTGCAGGTCCTCAGGATGCGAGCGACCTCGTCCTCGCGCTCATACACTGTCATCGTACGTTTCCTCGGAGCCGTGCTCTTTCAGGCCGTTCGCACGTCGGTCTCTGTCTTTTGGGCTCGGTCTCCCTGACCCGGGGGAAGTATTCGTCTCCTTTTCCCAGCAGTTCGAAGATGCCTTTCCTAAGACCTTCGAGTTGCTCGTCCGAGAGGTACCTCTTGGACTTCCCCTTGCTTGTCCTTATGATGCGGGTCACAGTGTCCTCGCGCTCATACACTGTCATTTCATCATCTCCTTCTGCCTTGCATATTGGGGATTGAGTATGAGATTAAAATACTGTTTCCTGCTGATCCAGACGAAGCCTTCGTGTTTCGAGATGACCGCGACATCGACTGGGCCGCCAACGGTCTCGTACTCGTCCGATGCACGACGCCTGAGGGACGTGAGTTTTATCAGAGACTCGGCCAGTGTGGCGATTTCGTCTTTGGACAGGAACGCAATCGAATCCTTTACAGGTCCCATGAATACGTCTGCGGTGTATCCATTGACATCTGCGGTGAAGGATTCGACCAGTTGCGCATTCATCTTCTCGAAGCCTGTTCTCATAGAGTCCATGCTTGTAGCATCGATGAATGCCGCTGTCACGTCGTTCAGAATTCTGCTGACCGCATCGCAGATGATTCTCTGGAGATCCTCGTTTATGCCATACAGATAGGACTGTATAACGTCGCTCTGAGCAAACGGCTCGATCCACGATTTGGTAGAGGAGTTGATTATCGTGCCCTTCTCATATCCGTGGTGCAGTCCTGTGCGGAAGAGTCCGGACACCCGGTACTCATGCATGGACGGGAAGTGCTCCCTATCGCCGTAGCCAGCGAAGACAAGTCCGGCGTAGCGTCCGATAGAACCAGGGGTAACTATCATCCTTGCAACAACGTCCAGGAACGCCTCCCTGTATTTGACGAACGGCAGTGCTGAATTTACGTCTTCGAATCTCCTCTGCTGTTTCGAAACAACTTCCCCGAGGGCCTCACGCTCGATTCTGACGAGGTCCGTATCAATCGTGAATTCGGCACCCCTCTGATTATTTTCTGACGCCGGGCAGAGCCCCGGCTGATCTTCTCGAAAACGGCGTGCAGCGCCTTCCGGGCCCCGAAACGGCCCTCCGGACCCATCCTTCTCCCATCCGGGCGGCCCCTTGCGGGCTTCCCTACACGCGCCTGCGCGCACATGCGCGCGAGGGTATATATAGGTTGGCTCCTTACATACGTTCGAAACTATTCCAATCGTTTGATGGAGCCGTAACGCGCCCGGCTCCTGACCGAGGGATGCCGCATGGATGCGAACGGGTACACGGGGCTGAGGGCCATGCCGACGCTGGCGATGGCCGTGCTGGAGCAGTCGGGGATATGCGCGAGGATAGACTCGCTCGTGAAGCCCGACGAGCAGAGGATCCTCACCCCTGGGACGGCCGTCAAGCTCATGGTCGGAGGCCTGTACTTCGGGATGGGCCGCAGGCCCCTGTACAAGTTCGACAGGCTGTATGCGGCCGCGCCGCTGGACAAGCTGTGCGGGAAGCCGGTGGAGCCGTCGAACCTGAACGCCAGGGCGTTCTCCA
>JAUNYA010000024.1 GCA_030539565.1 Thermoplasmata archaeon
CTCTCCTGGAAGCCTTGATCTTGGTCCTCATGGCAATCGCTCCCGCATTCGGGTAGCGCTCTTATATACTTTCACACACGCCAGAGGTTTCGCGCATTATCGAACGTCCTCGGGAACATGTTATAGAGGATGCGGTAATCGGCGTGCCGATAGCATGGGACTCTTCAGCAGGAAGGAAGGCAAGCAGAAATCCGGATTCATGTCGTCGGTGATGGACGAGGTCCACGGGGGCCACCTGTCGGGTTCGAACCTGGCCCTGTGGCCGGAGATCAGGGACGCCGAGGTCCCCATGGTCGAGGCTTCTGCCGATACGGTCATCACGGACAAGGGCAGGTTCCTGATCCTGTTCCAGCCGTCCAGGGTGCTGGGCGCTCCGGACGGGCCGCTCCAGGTGTCCGCCGAGCCGATCGACCGCGAGCTGGCCATGGCGATCTGCTCCAAGAGGGAGACCACCGGGTACCTCAGCGTCTACACCCCCTGCAGGGGGGACGCCGAGTCCCTGATGTTCGACGCCACCGGCGAGATACCCGTCGAGCATGCGTCGTGCATGAACTTCCTGCAGGCCTGCATGGGCAGCATCCGCGGACCCTCGGGCTCCGAGGGCATGCCCGGGCCCATGTGCTGCTTCGGAGCGTTCCACCTCCTGGACGACGATCCCGAGGTCAGGACCAGGACCGACGACGAGCTGATCGGGTTCCACGCCGCCGATGAACACACGATCGTCCTCGCCCCGGACCTCGGGGGAGCGGCCCTGAGAATTGACGAGGGCGTCCTCCCGGGGGACTGCGAGGACGGCAGGTTCTACGCCATCATAGTCCCGGACGACGAGCACCCGGACCTCGGATGCGTCATCGTCCCCGAACCCATCGACCGCGGCCTCGCCCTCAGGATCTGCGGGAGCTGGATCAGGTCCGGGGTGCTCAGCGTCTTCACCCCTCTGCGCTCCGACGCCCAGGCCCTCGCCGACGAGGCATCCGAGGGCTCCGCGAAGCACGCGAAACCCAGGTCCCCTGCGGACCTGCCCTGCTTCAGGCCGAAGCCCTACGGCCAGGACCCCGGCGCGCTGGTCTACTACAGGGACTGAGCCGTTATCTAGCCGGAAGCCGTTCACGGATGGGAGACATCATGAAGACATACATCGACCCGTTCGACTACGCCAAGGAGATAACCAGGTCCATCGGGAAGGGCGTGCTGCTCACCACGCGCAACGGCCCCAACACCGACAGTATGACCATCGGGTGGGGCATGCTGGGGATCGAGTGGGGCGAGCCCATCTTCATCGCCTTCGTCCGCGAGGGCAGGTTCACCCGCGAGCAGATCGACGCCACCGGCGAGTTCACCGTCAACGTGCCCATGGGCGACTACGACAGGAGGATCGTGGGATACTGCGGGTCGAAGAGCGGCCGCGACACCGACAAGATCTCCGACCTGGGGCTGACGCTCGTCGAGTCCGAGGAGGTCTCCGCCCCGGCGATAAAGGAGTTCCCGCTGACCCTCGAGTGCAGGGTCATCTACAGGCAGATGCAGGACCGCGACGCGATCCCCGAGGACATCCGCAGGACCATGTACCCCGAGGACGTGGACAGCTCCAACCCCATGGCCAACAGGGACTACCACGTGGCGTACTACGGCATGATCCTGAGGTCGTACATCCTCTGAAAGCGGTGCCGGGCGCCCTCGCAGGGATACGTCGAGTATCCTTGTGCGCCCCAGCCTGTCGGCGCCCCGCATCGCCAGCTTCGTTCCGAACGAGAGCCCCCTTATCTCGTCCAGGGCCTCGCGGTAGAAGCCGCGGACATCGTTCAGCTTGGCGCCGTTATCGCGGCAGAAAGCCTCCGGGTCGTCCACGCAGAAGCGGATGGCGGCGCAGGTGTTGCCTGTTTTCTCAACATACTTCTGGGCGAACCTCATGCCCGCGGCGTTGGTGGCGTCGAAGACCAGGCGGATGTTCCCGAGCTTCTCCCTCATAGCGGAGATCAGTCCGGAAACCTCCTCGGGCGTCAGGTACTGGAAGACACCGGCGGCGACGGCCATGATCGGCCCGTTCCCGTCGATGCGGTCCATCCACGAGTGGTCGTTGACGTCGCTTCCGATGAGCCTCTCGTTCTCCGACGTCCCGAGGACCTCCTCGCGCATGGCTATGACGTCCGGGAAGTCGATCTGGAAGAACGTAGAATCGCAGTCGGAGAGGCGTCTGCTCATCGTCTCGAGACCGACCCCGAGGCTGATGATGCGGCATCCCGTGCTCTCCGAGCAGAATCTCCTCGCGATCGCGACCATGCACCTGAAGCGGCACACCGACGCCATGATGCCGTATTCCGATGCGCCCTCGGCGGCCCTCCTCACCTCGGCCATGTCCCTCAGTCCGAGGGATGCCTCGTCGCGGAAGTAGCCCGGGTAGCGCTCCGATACGTGCACGCGGGCGGCCAGCGGGATGAACAGCGTATCCCTGACGTCTCCAGTTTCCATGCCGGGAAATCTGCGTTCAGATAATTATGGTATTCCTAAAATCAAGAGAATTGAGTTGTGTGTTGTTCCTGTTCACAGAGTTCACATTCCATGCTGTTTACATGGAGGTAAACAAAATCATTTTGTTTACAAAAAAGTGAATAAAATAATTTTATTCACAAAATAATCAAATACTTTAATGCAATATATCAGAGCATGGAAGCTCCCTTCATCGGCAGAGAGTCTGAGATGTCTGAACTGGAGGCACTGTACAACGCTCCGGGGCCAAAGACCTATGCCGTCTACGGCCGCAGAAGGGTGGGCAAGTCTAGATTGCTGAGGGAGTTTTGCAGCGGAAAGAGATCCCTGATATTCCAGTTCATCGACAGATCACTGGAGGAGAATCTCGAGTATGCGGGAGTCGCAGTTTCGGATTTCATCGGAAAGGATGTGGAATTCAAGTCGATGACCAAGTTCCTGAAACATCTGAAGCAAATCTGCGAAGAGGAACGTACAATTGTGGTGATGGATGAGTTCCCATATCTGGTGGGAAGCGACACCACGCTATCCACCTCTATACAGCGGTTCATAGATCAGGATCTGATAGGTACCGATTCCATGCTCATAGTCTGCGGTTCCTCCATCTCTATGATGAGGGACCTGCTCGAATCCGAAAAACAGCCGCTCTATAGCCGCTTCCCGGATAAGAAGAAGCTCAAGCCACTCAACCTAAGGCAGTGCGCCCAGTTTCACCCAAGGATGGGTGATGTCGACATTCTGAAGACATATCTGACAGTCGGCGGGATGCCGATGTATCATCTGCAGATGTCCGAGGATACATACGAAGCATCCGTGAAGAAGGCCTTCCTGGTAGAACAGGCACCTCTGACTTCAGAGTTCGAAGCGGCAATCGAGTTCGAGCTCAGTCCTAAGCATGTGTACTCACGGATGCTTCAGGCGATGTCCAAGGGTGCCAGCACTCAGTCGGAAGTGGCAAGGGATGCCAACATCTCGCCCTCTCTTTGCAGCAGGTACATGGAGAATCTGGAGAAGATCGGGTTCATCAGCAAAGGCACACCTGTTCTGAACATGAAGGAGAGCCGGTTCTACAGGATCTCCGACCCGCTGCTGCTCTTCGGATATCAGGTTGTGAGGCGGGTCAATCTATCGGGCTACGAAGATGTCGACAGGCTCTACAGGAGATGCGCCCCCAGGATAAGCACCTACATGGGCAAGGCCTTCGAGGATGTGGTGACGGAGTACATCGGAATGACGTACCACCCCAGCAGGATAGGGAAGTGGATCGGCCGTGTGGATGGCACGATGACGGACATCGACGTCGTGGCCGAGATCGACACAGGCGAGGGCTACGACCTGACCCTCCTGTGCGAGTGCAAGTTCAGAACGTCCGAAGCGGACATGAGGGACATGGAGGATCTGGAGCATCGGGCCGACGAGGCGGGATGCAGGCTGAACAGGAGGTTCGCCATCGCATCGGTCGGAGGGTTCACCAGGGAGCTCGAGGAGTACGCCGAGGACAACGGCGTGATGCTCATCGGCCTGGACGAGATAATGGGCCGCAAGGAGCCTGCACCGCTGGTGCAGCGTTGAGAATGCGATGCCCGGGCCCGAACGGCCCGGGCTGTGAGTGTTTCAGGACCACCAGTCGCCGTTGCGGCGGTCGATGGTCTGGTCCCTGTCGGGGCCGACGCTGACGATGTCCACCGGGGTCTTGAGGTACTTCTCGGTGAACTCGATGTACTCGCGCATCTCTCCGGGGAGGTTGTCGTATCCGGCTTTCACGAGGGCGGCGGTGTCCTCCCAGCCCTTCCATCCCTTCAGGGTCTCGTACACGGGCTTGGCCCTGTTGAGCTTGGCGATGGACGCCGGGAAGTGCTTGACCTCCTGGCCGTCGATCTCGTAGGCGACGCAGACGGGGAGCTCCGGGACGTCGTTGAGGACGTCGATCTTGGTCATGACGAGTGATGTGAAGCCGCACATCCTCTGCGCGTGCTCCACAACGACGAGGTCCAGCCATCCGCAGCGCCTGCCGCGTCCGGTGGTGACTCCGAACTCGCCTCCCTTGTGCTGGAGGGCGAGCTCCTCCTCGCCGCTGAGCTCCGTGACGAACGGGCCCTCGCCGACGCGGGTGGTGTAAGCCTTGACGACCCCGAGCATCCTGTCGATCCTGTTGGGGGCGACGCCGGACCCTGTGCAGACTCCGCCGCCGCTGGTGGCGGACGACGTCACGTACGGATATGTCCCGTGGTCGATGTCGAGCATGGCTCCCTGGGCGCCCTCGAAGATTACGTTCTTGCCCTCGTCCAGGGAATCGTTCACAAGGACCGACGTGTCGCAGATGCAGTCCCCGATCATGTCCCTCCATCCCGCCATCTTGGCGTGGAGCGACTCGACGGTGCACTGGCAGGGCTCGGCGCCCAGCATGGCCATCATGTCCTTCTTGTACGGCAGTATGAATCCGATCTTGTCGGTGAGGACGTCGTCCTCCAGGAGGTCGCCGGCGCGGAACCCGATCCTGGCGATCTTGTCCTGGTAGGCCGGCCCGATGCCCTTCTTGGTGGTGCCGACGACGTTCTTCCCGCGGTACTTCTCCTCGGCCCCGTCCAGCTTCTTGTGGTAGTTCATGATGAGGTGGGCGCGGTCGGAGATGCGGAGGCCGTCGATGCTGCCGCCGGCCTGCTTGACCTGCTCGATCTCCTCGGCGAGCTCCTCGAGGTTGACGACTACGCCGTTCCCGATGACAGCGAGCTTCCCCTTGCGGACGACGCCGGAGGGCAGCCCGTGGAGCTTGAAGACCTTCCCGTCGACAACGATGGTGTGCCCCGCATTGTTCCCGCCCTGGAAGCGGACGATGAGGTCCGCGTCCTCGTCCAGGTAGTCGGTGATCTTCCCTTTTCCTTCGTCTCCCCACTGTGCTCCGATGATGGCTAGGCCGGGCATTCTACTTGCTCCGGGAAAAAGGATGCCGACCCCGGTAATAATGTTATTGAGAGTCCGGGCTGCAGTCCCTGTAGAGCGGTATCAGATCGGACAGCGGGATGTCCGTCATGAACTCCGTGGGGGAGAAGTGGGTGAGCGACGCGCGGCCGTGCTGGTTGAGCATCTCCACGAAATCGGCGATCCTCGGAGGGGACATCTTCAGGTGGGACGAGAGCTCGCTCACGTCGTAGACGAAAACCTGGTCGTCCAGCTCGTTGGTCCAGAGGTCGATGTACTTCCTGCACCTGCGCTCGTCGGCCATGCCCTCGGTGCTGAAGGTGCGGACGAATCCCTGGTCGTGCAGGGGTCCGAGCCAGAAGGGGCCCAGGGGGTGCCTGTCGTCGCGTACGGGGGAGAGGGACCTCTCCATCGTCTCGGTGTCGTACTCCATGTAGCCGAGCCTCGCCAGCGTCGCGTCCGCCGCCTTGGCGCCCTCCTCTATCTGCACGTAGGTGCGGTAGTAGTGGTCGGCGTAGAACGAGAGAAGCGGGCGCATGCCCCTGTCGAACTTGGCCAGCTCGCGGGCGACGGTGCACATGAGGATGCGGAGGCCGCCCTCGTGGCACATGTAGCCGCGGACGGGCTCGCACTGGTACCTCCTGCGGCACTTCACGGCGTGGGCGCCGGCCAGCGGGGCCATGTCAGTCGCCGTGACTGCGAGCACCGCGCGTCTCCCGCACCCGCGTATGGCGGACTGCAGGAACGGGACCGGGGATCCGAACGGATCGAGGTCCACGTAGCCGAAGGTGCGCTCCGAGAAGAGAACATGCATGTCGCGGTTGGATGCCTCGCAGTTGGACAGGGAGTTGATCTCGATGTTGCGCCGGATCCACGGCATGGCGTCGGACGAGATGTCGTTCGCGACGACCTCCGTGTTCGGGACCTCGTTGGCTATGCGCACCGAGCGGGAGCCTGTCGCGGCCATGGCGTCCGCCACGGTCAGCTTCTCGCGGTTCAGCGCGCGGAGGAGCATGACGCTGACGTCGCGGTTGAACGACATCTGCTCGTTGAAGAAAACGGTGCCCATCTTCTTACCGGGCCCGTGGGTGGAATGCCGCTGCGGCACGAGGATGTCCGTGCCGCCCTCGCGGATGACGGAGCCTTCGGGGCTCAAACGTTCTCACCGCTCATGAGACGCACGATCTTGTAGGGTAGGAGGTTGCGGTTTGTGGGCGTGACCTCCAGGATGCGCACGTCGTCCCTCCTCCTGATGTCCTGGAGGAGCGGGTTCCTGGATTTCTTGTGGAGGGTGATGATCATGGGTTTGTCGGCGTCGAGGGCCTCCTTCACGGCGTCTATGAACGCCTGGGATTCGACCTCCATCTTGCCGACCTCGTCGATGACGATGATGTCGCAGGACTCGCAGGCGTCCCTTATCGCTTTGACGCCCACCGCCTCGAGCTTGCTCAGGTCGACACCGATCTTGCCGACCATGATGCGGCTCTCGATCTCGGTGCTCGCGAAGACCTCCGTCTCGCCGGTCATCAGGTCGCGGACCGTGAAGCCGGTCTTGTGCCTGCCGTCTCCCACGGGTTCGTCGATCATCCCCCCGATTTTCAACTCCCCGTCCTGGAGCATCTCTATGACACGGAGCAGGGCGTAGGTCTTCCCGGAACCCGGAAGCCCTGTGATTCCGATCTTGATATCAGCGATCATGAGCACCTTTGCCGACGGTAGGTCGGCTTCTACCGCATGCTCATTGTATTATTTAAACAATCGTCATATCCAGCGGGTTTTCGGAAACGTTAACTTTTCCGGTTGCGGTCAAGCATCCGGAACGTCCTCGGAGATGGATGATACGTACATCAGGGGGTACTGCAGCTCGGGGTCGTAGCGGATCTCCGCGACCACCCTAGCCGCGCCCACGCGCACGGTTATGACGGCGTCTATCATCTCGCCGGTGAGGGAGGAGTAGGAGTACTCGTCGCCTCCCCGTGGCAGCGAGTCCCTCTTAATGTCCACACGGGCGTCCTCGACGTAGGGCTGCACCTTGATGGCGTCGGCCATCACCGACTCCAGGTCGGACACGGACCTAACGCTCACAGGTATCCCGACGAACTGGTGGTACAGCGTGCCCATCTTGATGCCGGCCTCGAAGAGCGCCCTATCCCTGTCCCCGCACGCGAACCTGCTCGAAGCGGCCGTCTCCCTGTCCATCCGGCCCGCCTCAGGAGTACATCAGGTCCTTCCTCACCGCGTCGGCGGGGATCAGGCCGTGGAGCTTGCCGTCGTTGATGTCGACGGTCTTGAACGAGATTCCGATGAGATGCGCGATCGTGTCCACGGACGGGACCTGGTCGTAGTAGCTCTGGACGATCTTGAAGTAGATCTTGTTCTCCTCGTCCGCCATGTAGAACCCGCCGTTGTTGATGGTGTTGTTCAGGGTGTTGAGCTCCTGCACCAGCCTCCTGCGGGCGTCGTCGGGTATGTCGAACATGAGGTAGCAGTAGATGTTGAGCGTCATGTTGTCGTCGTCGGCCATGATGACCATGCCGATGGGCAGGTCGTCCCCCATCGCGCTGAGCACGATGCGGCCCTCGTTCACGTCGTAGACCAGCTCGAGGTTGTCCAGCGCCTTCATGGCGTTCTTGATGGCCTTGGCCCCGTCGGGCTTCCCGAACATCGCCATCGCCTCCTCTCCAGCGGGACGTACTCCTTCGGCTCCATGACGTTGACGTACGCCGGGCGGAGGATCTTGTTCGAAGTGACGATCTCCTCGATCCTGTGGGCGCTCCATCCGACGATCCTCGCGGTGGCGAACAGCGGGGTGTAGAGCTCCCTCGGGATCCCGAGCATCTCGTAGACGAAGCCGCTGTAGAAGTCCACGTTCGCGCTGACGCTCGTGGCGTTGGGGCGCTTCTGGAGGACGAGCTCGGGCGCGAGTCTCTCGACGGTCTCGTACATCCTGTAGGTGTCCATCATGCCCTTCTCGATGGCTAGCTTCTCGACGAACGACTTGAACACGAGGGCCCTGGGGTCCGATTTGGTGTAGACCGCATGACCCATCCCGTAGATGAGCCCCTGGTGGTCGAAGGCCTTCTTGTCGAGGACGTCGCTCAGGTACTTCCTGACCTCCTTCTCGCTGTCCGGGTGCTTCACGTGGCGCCTGAGGTCGTCCATCATGTCCATGACCTTCAGGTTGGCGCCGCCGTGCTTGGGGCCCTTGAGCGACGACATGGCCGCGGCGATGACCGCGTATGTGTCGGAACCGGAGGAGGTGGTGACCCTGGTGGTGAACGTGGAGTTGTTCCCTCCGCCGTGCTCCATGTGGAGGACCAGCGCCAGGTCGAGGACCGTCGCCTCGAGGTAGGTGTAGGACTTGTCCGGCCTCAGCATGCGGAGGATGTTCTCCGCGGTGGAGAGGTTGGGGTCCGGGCGGTGGATGTACATGCTCTCGTCGTTGATGTAGTGGTTGTACGCGTGGTAGCTGTACACCGTGAGCATGGGGAATACGCTGATCAGGTAGATGCACTGCCTGAGAACGTTCTCCGTGGAGTTGTTGAGCGCTTTCTTATCGTAGGAGGACAGGAACAGGATGCACCTGGAGATGGAGTTCATGATGTCCTTGTTCGCTGCCTTCATGACGACGTCGCGGGTGAATGTGACCGGGAGCTTCCTCTCCTCGGCCAGGTGGAGCTTGAACTCGTCGAGCTCGGACTCGGTGGGGAGGGATCCGAACAGCAGGAGGTAGGCGCACTCCTCGAAGCCGAAGCGCTTGTTGAGGAACCCGCGGGTCAGGTCCTGGATGTCGTAGCCCCTGTAGCGGAGCCTCCCCTCGCAGGGGACCTTCCTGCCGTCGACCATCTCCGTTCCGTCCACCGCGGAGATGCTGGTCAGGCCGACGACGACGCCGCTCCCCTTGTTGTCGCGCAGCCCTTTCTTGACGTCGTACTTCTCGTAGAGCTCGGCTGGGAAGCTGTCGATGGACTCGCACAGCTTCGATTTGCTCTCTATGAACCTCTTGTACTCGCTGTTCATGGTCACCCGGGGTCCTCCTCCCGCCAGCCAGTGCCACGGCGCTCCACGGAAGGCAATGATGCATCCACCATGGCGCCGGGATAGTTAACCGTGTCGGGCCGAATCATAAATAGGCCGCAGGGAATCGGGGCCCCATGGCGAGCATCCTGCTTCAGGACGGGACCGTGGAGATACCCCCGGGATCGACGATAGAGGACGCCATGCGCTCGTCCGGCCGCACGCCGGACTCCTTCATCTTCCTTCTGGACGGCAGGCCGGTGCCCATGGACACCGAGCCGTCGGCCGACGTGAGGGCCCTGAGGGTCGCCTCCGGCGGATGATCCTCGGTCGGACATTCTGATCAGGGCCTCGAAGTCGAATCCGGAGGCCTCGGCGGCCTCCAGCAGCGTGTCGACATTGGCCATGAACGCCTGGCGGGGGTCCTCGCCCTCCATCCTGCCCTCTGACTGCGAAAGAGAGTCCTCCTCGGGGAACCTGAGTGGCAGGTACGGGAGCACCCCGAGGCACCTCATGCCCGTTAGCTCCTCGACCTTCTCGATGCCCTCCCTCAGGATCGAAGGCTCGCCCCTGAACCTGTTGATGAAGAATCCCCTCACCAGGGGCCTCACATCGTCGGGTATGAGCCTCCATGTGCCGTATATCGCGGCGAACACGCCTCCCCTCTCGATGTCTCCGACCAAGACGGCGGGAACGCCGATCATCCTCATGAGGCCGGTGTTCGCGAGGTCGTGCTGCATCAGGTTGAGCTCGGCCGGTGATCCGGAGCCCTCGCATATGACGCACCCGTGGGCCGACGCCAGCCTCGAGTACGCCTTCGGGATCTCCTCCCGGGCGGCCGCCTGGTACGTTGAGCGGTCGGCGCCGATGTCGGAGAACGGCTTCCCGGCGATGACGGCCTGTATCTTGCCGTTGCCTGAAGGCTTCAGCAGGACGGGGTTCATGTCCGTCTCCGGCTCCACGCCGCAGGCCCAGGCCTGGAACGCCTGGCCGATGCCGATCTCCCCGCCGTCCTTCGTCGCGTACGAGTTCAGCGAGAGGTTGAACGCCTTGAACGGAACGGGGTCCATCCCCCTCTTGGAGAGGTACCTGCAGATCATGGCGCAGCAGACGGTCTTCCCTGCGTCCGACGACGTTCCGAGGACGAGTATCCTCATTCGGACACCCCCAGCAGCCTCATGATCGCGCCCATGTCGAGGCTCTCCTCGAACACGTCCGCCAGCTTCTCGATGTTCTCCTCCAGTATGTCGTCGTAGTCGCGCACGTCCGTCGTGTCCACGTGCTTCCCGTCGTGCACTATGCGGGACAGGAAGTACGACCTGAAGGGCTTCTTGTCGAATATCCCGTGCAGGTACGTGCCGTAGATCATCTCGGAGTCCCTGACGGCGCCCTCCTTCACGGGCCCCCTGTCCTGGTTGTTCGTTATCTCGAACAGCGGCTCCTCGTTGACCTCGGACATGCCCATATGGAGCTCGTACCCGGAGATCTCGCCGCCGTCGCCGATGAGCATCGTCCCGTCGCTGTTGACGACGCGTTTCTTGTACTCGCCGAACTTGGTGGTCATGTCGAGGAACCCCAGCCCGTCTATGATGCGGGGCGATCCGCTCTCCAGGCCGTCCGAGTCGTCCAGGGTGCGGCCCATCATCTGGTATCCCCCGCAGATCCCCGCGACGGGGACCTTCCCCTTCAGCGACCTAATGCGGTCGGCGATGCCGCGCTCCTCCATCCACATCATGTCGCCCACGGTGTTCTTGGTGCCCGGGAGCACGACGGCGTCCACGCCGTCCAGGTCGGAGGCCTGCTCCACGAACACGACGGACACGTCCTCAAGGAACAGCGGGTCCAGGTCGGTGAAGTTGGCGATGCGCGGGTACTTGACGACTCCGACGAGGCACTTGCCGTCGCCCTTCCTCCTCATGCCCCTGAGGGCCTCCGAGTCCTCGGACGGGAGGATGACGTCGGCGTGGGGCACCAGGCCTATGACCGGAACGCCGCACTGTTTCTCGAACTCCGCGATTCCGGGCCTGAACCTCTCGGGGTCGCCGCGGATGTTGTTGAAAATGACGCCTTTAATGCGGGAGCGGTCCAGCTCGGGGATGAGCTCCACGGTCCCGAGGGCGTAGGCGAACGCCCCTCCCCACTCCACGTTCACGACGAGTATCACATCGGCGTCCGCCTCCACGGCGGCGCCCATGTTGGCTATGTCCCTGTCGTAGATGTTGATCTCCGCCGGGGATCCCGCGCCCTCCATGATCACGAAGTCGTAGCGGCCCTTGAGGAACGCCACGTTCTCGCGGACGATGGTCCTGCCGGGACCGGGGACGAACTCCCCGTAGTACGACTCCACGTCGTAGTCGGCGAACGGCTTACCGCACACGATGACCTGGGACACGGTGTCCTTCTTAGGCTTCAGGAGGATCGGGTTCATGTGGCTGTCCGGCGTCTTGAGGCCGGCGGCCTTGGCCTGGACGGTCTGGGCCATGGCGATCTCGGTCCCCATGCGCGTGGCCTTGGCGTTCAGGCTCATGTTCTGGCTCTTGAACGGCGCCACCAGGTAGCCCTTCCTGTGGAGGATCCTGCATATGGCGGCGACGGTGATGGATTTCCCGGCGTCGGACGTGGCGCCGACGACCATCAGGGCCCTTCCCTTCCTGTAGAAGCGCTTCTTCGCATCCAGGAAGATGTCCCTGAACCGGGGGTCCCCCGCCTCGGTTATCCCGAGGCGCGCGACCTCGTCCATGACGAACCTGCACACCTCCTCGCGGTGGATGAAGAGGCAGTCGGAGCACGCCCACACCTCGTTGCCGCGCTTCCCGGTCAGCATGTTGCCCAGGTCCTCGTCCCCGCAGGGGTAGAACGGGCAGTAGCAGAAAGTGCAGTCCTGGCCGGTGAAATGGCAGGGGTGGTAGTCGCATTTGAGGTCGGGGCCGATCCAGCCCCGCTTCAGCTCCTCGTCGACCTTCTTCTTGATGCAGTCCATGGGAAACCGGCGATATATGCAGGTTCGCGGATTTATCATTGGGGGTATCATCCCGCCATCGTCCGCCGGCGCCCTCCGCCGGGATGCTGGATTATCGCTCCGTGTTGATTCCGTCCACCCTTTTCGGTAACCCCCCGCTCTGCCTTATATGCGGGGTCGGGGATTGAGTTCCATGGGTGCACAGTTCAGGTTCGTACACTGCGCCGACCTGCATCTCGGGGCCCGCTTCCGCGGCATGTCGTCCGCGGATCCCGCGGCGGCCGAGAGGATGAGGCGGTCGGTGTTCGAATCGTTCGGAAGGATAGTCGACGCGGGCATTGCCGCTAAAGCGGACGCGATGTTCATCGCGGGCGACGCGTTCGACGAGGAGACGGTCACGCCGATGACCAGGCAGTTCCTGGTGGACCAGCTCCGCAGGTTCGGGAAGCCCGTGTTCATCTGCAGGGGGAACCACGATCCGAGGACGGAGTGGGAGGACAGCATGCCCTACCCGGAGAACGTCCACGAGTTCGCCACGGAGCCGGAGGCCCTGCCGATCCCGGGCGTCGACGGTGCCGAGGCGGTCGGTGCGAGCTTCGCCGACTGGCACGAGGAGAGGAACCTCCCGTCGATGATCAGGGGCACGCCGGGGAAGTTCACTGTCGCCTGCGTCCACTGCGATGTCGGTGCGAGCACCCCGGAGTACGACTACTCCCCGTGCTCGGAGACGGACTTCCGCGGGAAGGGCGTGGACTACTGGGCCATCGGCCACATACACAAGCGTGCGATCGTGTCGAGGGACCCGTGGGTCGTGTACTCGGGGAACATCCAGGGCCGCAGCTTCAAGGAGACAGGAGAGAAGGGCGCATGCATCGTCACTGTGAGGGACGGGAGGGTGTCCGACGTCGACTTCGTGGCGACGCAGGGCATCGTCTGGTACGACGAGGTCCTGGACATCACCGGGAAGACGTTCGACGCACTGGCGGCGGAGCTGTCGGACAGGGTCGCCCCTGGATCCGCGGTCCGCGTGACCCTCGTCGGGACGGGGCAGCTGGACCGCATGGCCCGCGAGAAGCCAGAGGACATGGCAAGGATGCTCTCCCAGAGGATCCGCTCCGAGGTCTCCGGCATGGAGGTGCGCTCCATGCCCGAGGTGGACCTGGAGGCCCGCAGGGGAGGCAGGGACATGCTCGGTCTGGTGATCTCGCAGGGCGACTCGCTGAGGGGTTCGAGGAAGCGCATACTGGCGATGCTCTCCAGGAACCCGGTTCTGAAGACCGAAATGCGGAGGTTCGAGGCAATGTCCGACGACGAGCTCGCATCGCTCGTCGATTCGGCCGTGAGGACGCTCGCCTCCAGGATGGAGGCGTCGAGATGAGGATACGCAGGGTCCGTATCAACTCCTTCGGGGGCGTCCGCGACCGCGACTACCGCTTCGGCGAAGGCCTGACCGTGATGTACGGCCCCAACGAGAGCGGGAAGACCTCGACCATGGAGTTCATCCGCGAGGTCCTGGCGCCCTCCAGGAAGCGCGACCAGTACCCGAAGAGGGCCAAGACCGACTCGGGGATTCTGGACATCGACGACCGCGGAACGGACGTCAGGCTCGAGCTGTCATCCAAGGACGTCGTCGGGGAGAGGCCCGCATGCGTCCAGGGGATGGACGAGTCCGTGTTCCGCACGATATTCGCCATGGATCCCGACACCCTCGACAACGCCGATACCATAACCAAGGGCGAGCTCAAATCCAGGTTCCTCACGGTGCCCGGGGGCGAGCGCATGGCCGAGGTCACCGACGCGATGGCGGACTCGGTGAAGGGTATCGTCGGACTGAGGTCGAACTCCGATTCGGAGCTGAGGGGGCTGCAGAAGGAGCTTCCCGAGCTGGAGAAGAGGATCTCGTCCATGAGATCGGAGGCCGACCGCTACGGCGAACTGTCCTCGGAAATCGCTTCTCTGGAGGAGAGCATCGCCCGGCTTCGCTCGTCGTCGAAGCAGGATGAGGAGGCCAAGAGGATCCACGATCTGTACGAGAGCAATGCCGACAACTACCGCAGGCTGGAGAAGCTGAGGGAGGACAGGACCTCTCTCGGGCCGTTCGTGACCGTCACGGCGGAGGATATCGCCAAGAGGGACGAGCTCGAGAGAAACGTCGTTTCAGCCAGGGCCGCCGCGGAAACCGTCGAGGCTCAGAGGGAGGAGCTCAGGAACCGGCTCGACGGTGTCGACCGCAGGAAGGTCGCTCACCGTTCCGGGGACATCGAGGCCCTCCAGGGACGCGTCTCGACATACAGGGAGGCGAAGGCCGCCCTCGAGAGGACCCCTGTCCAGAAGCCTCAGAGCCCGCAGTCCCCTGGAGGCCGCAGGATGCTGCTCGTCGCGGGCATCGTGATCGCGATCGTCGGCATCGCGGCAGGGATAATCGTCACCCCGTACGCCTTCGCCGCCACGGCGGTGGGCGCCTGCATCGCAGTTGCAGGGCTTCTCAGGTCCCGTGCCCCCGCTCCCGCACCCACAGCGGACGACGGAAGGGCGAGGCACGAGTCCGAGGTGCGCTCCTTCGAATCGACGCTCGGGGAGATATGCTCCGACCTAGGGGTCCCGATGGGGGACCCCGAATCCACCCTGTCGAGACTCGTCGGATACAGGCAGATCTCCTCTCAGCTGTCGGCCGAGACCGAGGTTCTGAAGGCGCGCAACGCCAGGCTCACGTCGGAGAACGCCCTGGCGGGGTTCTACACCAGATTCTCGGGAGAGGATGGATACAAGGCATCTCTGACGAAGACCCGCTCCGCCTCAACCATCGACGGTCAGATCTCCGCCATCGAGCAGTCCCTCCGCAACGCCGGGCTCGACCCCGCGGTCCCCGTGTGCCCCGTGGCATGGGAGGACAAGGGGATAACGGACGAGATGAACGATCTGAGTTCGGAGATGGGAAGGCTCAAGGCCGAGAGGGACGCCATCCTGAGGATGGACGATCTCGAGAAGGCCATGGATCGGCTGGCCGAGAAGCGTTCCGAACTCTCGGAGGTCCTTGCACGCGGCGCTGTCGCCGTGCTCGCGTCGGCCATCGCGGAGGAGGCGTGCTCCGAGGCGTACGGAAGCGTGCAGCCCGGGGTTCTCACCGCGGCCAACAGGTACCTCGGACCGATGACCGGAGGCAGGTACTCCATCGAGGTCGACCCGAGGACCAACGACATCTCCGTCAGGTCGGATGACGACACGCTCGATCTCGCGAGGCTAAGCTCAGGGACCAGGGCGCAGGTGCTCCTGTCCCTGAAGCTCGCCATAGCGAGGGAGATGGGCGGCGGCGAGGTCCCCGTGATCCTCGACGACGTGCTGCTGCCGTTCGACAGCACGAGGAAGGAGGGAGCGGTCCGCGCGCTATCGTCCGTGTCATCGGAGATGCAGGTGATCCTCTTCACCTGCGACGCGGAGACGCGCAGGCTCGCGCAGGAGCAGCCTGGAGCCGCCGTGCTGGACATGGTCTGAAAACGACGGGGTCTCCCCCCGTCTCTTTATTGTACTACCTTACATAGAGTTTATAAAGGAAATCCCCATTGCGGGAGTCAGGGATAGCACTACAGCTACCTGTCACACTCACTATCATCACTCGCCCGCATATGGGCGAACACCGGAAGGCGATGGGCAACGGGGCTCCGACCCACAAGAGTATCGCCGTATGGTTTGGTACAAAGGCCGAACCGGCGCATAAGGTGCGCGACGGTTGGCCGAAGGCAGAGAGGCCGACGTGTTTTTCCCGTCACCCCAGGGAGGGTGCCGATGAATATCGATCCTAGTGCAACCAAGTACATGGTAAAGGCGAAGATCAACGCCGAGGGCATCGTGGAGAAGCCCGACGTCGTTGGAGCCATATTCGGACAGACAGAGGGACTTCTCGGAGACGAGCTGGACCTCAGGGACCTTCAGAAATCCGGCCGCATCGGCAGGATCGAGGTCGAGATCACCTCGAAAGGCGGAAGGTCCGAGGGTACCATCTACATGTCCTCGAGCCTCGACCAGGTGGAGACCGTCATTCTCGCCTCCGCCCTCGAGACCGTGGACCGCGTCGGTCCCTGCAAGGCCTCCATCCACGTCCTCGGAATCGAGGATGTCCGCGTGACCAAGAGGGAGAAGGTCGTCGAGCGCGCCAAGGAGCTGCTCAACGAGCTCATCAAGCAGTCCAAGGGATCCAGCACCGACCTGACCGACAGCGTCAGGCAGAGCGTCCAGGTCGAGGAGATCACCACCTACGGCAAGGACAGGTGCCCCGCCGGGCCCAACGTGAAGGACTCCGAGGCGATCATCATCGTCGAGGGCAGGTCCGACGTGCTCAACCTGCTCAAGGCCGGCATCAAGAACGCCATCGCCGTCGAGGGCACCAACATCCCCAAGACCGTCCAGGACCTCTCCCGCGAGAGGGTCGCCACCGCCTTCGTCGACGGCGACAGGGGCGGCGAGCTGATCCTCAGGGAGCTCTTCCAGGTGGCCGAGGTCGACTTCGTCGCCCGCGCCCCCCGCGCCCACGAGGTCGAGGAGCTCACCGCCAAGCAGATCATCAAGTGCCTCAGGAACAAGATGCCCGGGGACCAGTACATGGAGATGAACGGCCTCACCCCCGCCCAGTCCGACGACGCCGTCGAGCAGGACGAGCCCGCCGAGGAGCCCGAGGAGCGCCACGAGAGGCACAGGGACCGCGAGGAGCGCAGGCGCGACCGCCACGACAGGAAGGACCGCGAGGAGCGCAGGGAGAAGAAGGACCGCTTCGACACCGGCGCCATCGACAAGTTCAGGA
>JAUNYA010000120.1 GCA_030539565.1 Thermoplasmata archaeon
GCGGTCACCAGGTGCAGCAAGGCCATGGTCGAGATCGCCCACGTCGACGGCATATAGGTCGGCGTGGGGGACACCGCCGGAATGGCGGTCCCCCACTTCATGGCGTCCGGAATGGGCGGCATCAGGACCACCGGCGACCTGGTCGCCAGGATGGAGTACGGGAGCAACATGAAGGTCGACGACGCCAAGGCGTACGTCGCCAAGAAGCTCGGGATCTCCGTCCTAGACATCGCGGACGAGTGCGTGATGAGGGAGCTCAGGGAGGAGCTCGGCATCGGCACCGTCACCGGGATCCCCGGGGCTCCCCGCGGAATCGCGGCGAAGATGAACATCGAGAAGCTGCTCGACATCAAGATCAACAGCTGCGAGAAGTTCCGCGCGATGCTCAAGAACTGACGTTAAACACGAGCGGCGGCGACTCAAACAGTCTCCCTCCTGTCGCCGCCGCGATTACCGAAATGGGCGGTCGTGACCCGATCGCCCTCGACATAGTATATAGCTGTATCTAAGAGGCAAAATGAAGCATATATAAAACTAATGTATTAGTTTTATGTATATGAACATTGGCTGAAAGTTGGTTACGTATAGTTATATTTAATTATTCTGTTTTTGGGAGGGAAAACGGGATGGGAAACTGGAGAAGACCGCCGGAAATCGCCTCCGAAGGGCCCCTGTCGGGCGCCTTCGGAGGTCGGGGCCTACACCTTTTTATTGATTGACAAACTAAAGCACCATGTGGAGGGCGGTCCGGCGACCAGCGGGTCTCTAAAACCTAGCCAGCGGGGATCGACACCCCGGCCTTTCGCCTCTACGGCAGTGTTTGAAAATGGCAGGATTCACCGACCCCCAGATACAGCATCTCATGGAATACGGAGACGCCGACTACGCCCACATGGACTTCGCCGACGCATCCGAGCGCGACAGACAGTTCGCCAAGCTCATGTCCAAGACGGAGGCCGCGAACAACAAGGGGATCGAGGATCTCATCGCGAACCCGACGCGCCATGACCTGTCCAGGCTGGAGGCGAGGATCGCCGACGCCTTGGTCGCGAGGGGCTTCATAGAGGTCAGGACGCCCACATTCGTCTCGACCCAGCAGCTGTCCAAGATGACAATCACACCCGACCACCCGCTGTACAAGCAGGTGTTCTTCATAGACGACAAGCGCGCCCTGCGCCCCATGCTCGCGCCGAACCTCTACGTGGTCATGCGCAGGCTCAGGGACCACACCGACGGGCCCGTCAAGATCTTCGAGATAGGCCAGTGCTACAGGAAGGAGTCCAAGAGCTACAGGCACCTCGAGGAGTTCACCATGATGAACCTCGTCGAGCTCGGCCCCGAAGGGGACCCGATCGACACGCTCAAGACGTACATCGGCGACGTCATGCAGGCCGCCGGGCTCGAGTACACCCTCACGAGGGAGGAATCCGACGTCTACGTCGAGACGCTCGACGTCGAGGTCAACGGCACGGAGGTCGCCTCCGGGGCCGTGGGGCCGCACAAGCTGGACGCCGCCCACGACATCCACGAGGCCTGGTCCGGCGTGGGGTTCGGGCTGGAGAGGCTCCTGATGCTCGCCAACGGCAAGAGCAGCGTCAGGAAGACCGGCAAGAGCAACACGTACCTGGACGGGTACAAGATAGACTGAGGAAGGGACCTTGGATGAGGATATGCATAGTCGGAGGTGCCCTCCAGGGCATGGAGGCCGTCTTCCTGGGGAGGAAGGCCGGCTACGAGACCGTCCTCATCGACAGGCGCCCGGACGCGCCGGCCCTCTCGATCTGCGACGAGCCCCACGTCCTCAACCCGGTTAACGATCCCGAGGGCGCGCTCGCCATATTCCGCACCTGCGACGCCGTCCTGCCGGCGTGCGAGGAGCACGACCTCCTGGAGGTCCTCGACCGCATCCTCGCCGGTTCCGGCATACCCTTCCTCTTCGACCTGCGCGCGTACGACACGTCGCAGTCCAAGCTCCTGTCCAACGACCTCATGCAGGAGGTCGGCGTGCCCCTTCCCGGGCACTGGCCCGAGTGCGGGTTCCCCGTAGTTGTGAAGCCGTCCTCCCAGAGCGGCAGCATCGGAGTCTCCGTGGCGCACAGCCAGGAGGAGATCGACGCCGGCCTGGAGAAGGTCAGGTCGCTGGGCGACGACCCCGTCATACAGGAGTTCGTCCACGGCAAGAGCGTGTCGCTCGAGGTCATCGGCGACGGCTCGAAGGCATTCTCGTACGTCACCACGGAGGTCGTCCTCGACGGCGGCTACGACTGCAAGGAGGTGCGCTGCTTCCCGGATATCCTGGATGATGAGCAGCAGGAGTCCTTCGGGAAGTGGTCGAGGCTCACCGCCGAGAGGCTGGGCCTCAACGCGCTGATGGATGTGGAGGCGATCCTGACCCCGAAGGGCCTGCGCTTCCTCGAGATCGACGCGCGCATACCGAGCCAGACGCCCGCCGCGATCCTGACCGCGACCGGCGTGAACCTGCTGGAGAGGCTGGTCGAGTCCAGGCTCGGGGAGCACACGGAGGCCGTCCCGTCGGGGCGGTCCGGCATCTACTGGCACCTGCATTTCAAGGATGGGGTGCTCGAAACCACGGGCGAGAAGGAGTTCTCGCACGTCAGGGGGCCCAGGCTGGACAGCGGCCTGTTCGGCTCCGACGATTCCATCAGCGACTACGCCGGGGGCAGGGCGGAGTGGCACGGAACGTTCATGGTCTCGGGGGACACCCCCGCCGAGGCCGAATCCCGCCGCCTGTCGGTGATACAGGCGATCATGGGGGAGTGCGGCTGCGAGAAGTTCGTGGACCTCTCCCCGAAGGAGGCATGAGATGACTAGGCTCACAGCGGACATTATCTGGGGGGTACCGGACGACAAACTGGACCTCGACGGAAGGCTTCTGAAATCGACCGGCAAGACGGTCAAGGGCATCGCCATGGAGGCGGCCGGGCTGGAGGGGGGCGACTACGACTTCTCCAGGTTCTCGGCGGCCGCGGTGCCGATCACATCGGGACTGGGGATCATCGGCGGGTTCGCCAAGTCCGTGGACGCCATCGTGACGAGGCTCG
>JAUNYA010000121.1 GCA_030539565.1 Thermoplasmata archaeon
CGCCGTCATCAACATGAAGGACTCCAAGGTCAGCTTCCGCAAGAGGAAGAAGTGAACGCAAAGGGGGCTCCGGCCCCCAACCTTCCCCTTTTCTCAATCATTTCAGCGTCATTGACGCCGGTACAGAATTCAAAAAATGAAGAGGGCCGCCACCGTCACAGGGGACGGCGGCGACCGGTTTCATGCCGGGATCGCTCCCGACCGGAGGATCACTCCTTGACCTTCTTCCCGCACTTGGGGCACCAGCCGGCGTTGGCCGGGATGCTCCCGCCGCAGTGGGGGCAGGCGATGCTGTCGGTGGTCGTCTCGACGGAACCGTCGACGTGCTCCACCTCGACCTCCTCGGCCTCGTCGAACCTGGCGCCGCACCTGGGGCACGCGTCCGCGTCCGCGGGGACCTCCGCTCCGCACTCGGAGCAGGTGACGAAGTCCTTCTTCTTGGGCCTCATCTCCTCGGGCACGTCGATGTACGCGCCGCACTTCCTGCAGACGACCTCGCCGGGGAGGACCATGGCGCCGCAGTCCTTGCAGCGTCCGTATCCCTGGGGATACAGCCTGCCCTCGGACTCCATCTTCTGGCGGGTCTTGGTGGCGCTCCTCCTCATCAGGGTGGAGAACCCGAGGATCACGAAGAACATGATCGCGCAGATGACCACGAGGTAGATCGCGCCGTAGAACATCTGCGCGTACACATCGCCGGACGAGATGCCGGAGTCGTAGGTCATGCCGACGCCGGTTATGGACTCCCAGTTGCCTTCGTCGTTGGTGCCCTGGACGTAGACGTAGATCACGTTGAAGTTGCCCTCGGCCATGTTGTCGAATGTCATCGTGGTCTGGTACCAGCCGCCGGACGTCGCCGTGAACTGGTCCGATGCCAGGTAGACCTCGGTGTAGTCCGAGGCGGAGATCAGCCCGTAGGCGATCATCGACGTCGGACCGTATGCGACGAACACCCTCCAGGATTCGAGGGCGCCCGCCTCGGTGGTGCCGATTCCGGCCCCGGTGGGGCTCACGCTGAAGGTCATGGCGTACGTGCCGTCGGTCTCGCTGTACGTGATCGTCACGCCGGTCGCGACCTCGTTGTCCACGGTCTCGTAGGAGTCGTCCATCGAGGAGCCGTACCCGAACGTTCCGATCAGGATCGCGAGAACCGCGAAGATCACGAATGCGATTGACTTCACCTTCCCGGACCAGATCCCCATCAGGTGGGGGACCATGTACAGGATGATGACGACCAGGAGGAGCCCCAGGCACACGGACATCCCTATGCTGCCCAGCACGGGCAGGAGGACCGTCATGACAATGAGGGACACCGCCACGGCCAGAATGACCGCGATAAGCTGCTTTGTCGAGAGGGCCTTGAAGTCGTCACGGATGCCTCCGATTATGGACTTCCCGCCCTCGGCGTTCGATGTCATCGCTGTCGCATACGCGCTGTTAATTAAGCCTTTGCGCGCGAGCCCGCGACTTATGCGCGGTACCTCCTTCTGTCTCCCCCTTTAAAATATGGGTTCCCTCTATGGGGTTCGTTATGACCTTCGCCACATTCCTCTGCACAGGCTGCGGACGCAGGGCCCTCGTCGACAACGCCGACGGGATAGGCTTCTGCATGTACTGCGGCGCCCCCGCGCCCATGGACGAGGCCGTGGAGCTCGACCCCCAGTCGTCCATGGTGCTCGAGGTGGTCATCGGCGGTACGGAGGAAGAGGAGCAGGAGGTCAACCCCTGCCTCGACCTCATCGCCGGGGCCGTGGAGCTCATGGAGTCCGGCGACTGCGAGGCGGCCGCCACGGCATTCAAGAGCGCCCTCGCCGGGCAGAACCCCGAGATCCACAACGACATGAAGGAGGCGATGACCTCCGCGGTCGACAGATGGGTCATAGGGACCGTCTTCGACGGCGGGGCGTACCGCGGGGGCATACTCCCGATCGCCGAGCTGCTGAGGGAGGGGGACGAGGAGGACACCTCGCCGCCCGTGCTCATCGAGTCCCTGGTCGGGGCCCTCCTGGACTCCGCGCCCATGATCTCCGACGGTGCCGTAGCGTACAACCTCGTCGAGTCCACGTACGTGCTCGCCGCGGAATACTTCCTCACCGAGCCCGCTCTGGACCGCCAGTTCACCATGGTCGAGTCCTTCATCGCCGCCGCGAGGGGCATCGAGCAGAGCAGCAGGATGACCGAGGACCAGAGCGAGCCCGTGGAGGTCATGTGCAGCGCGGCGGAGTGCCTGTACGCCGCGATCCTCGACAGGATGCCCGGCATCACCGAGGAGGACCTCGACAGGCTCGAGACCCTCTGGATGGGGAAGGGCATGTCGGAGGTCGGCAACATGGCGGTGGACATCCTCACCAGGGTCTACGACGAGTCCTTCGACGACTCCGACGAGTTCTGGGAGAGGATGGAGGCGGATTCCCGCACCTACGTGGAGACATATCTGGACGGCTCGTCCTGAGCAAAGCGCAAATACGAATCGCGATATGGCTGGGCGTTAAATGGCGACGATCGAGGAGCAGATACAGGAATTGGAGAACGAGATCTCCAAGACCAAGTACAACAAGGCCACCGAGGCCCACATCGGCAAGCTGAAGGCGAAGATAGCGAAGCTTGCCATGGAGGAGGAGAAGCGCCGCTCCTCGAAGGGTCCCACCAAGGGATTCTACGTCAAGAAGGCCGGCAACGCGACGGTCGCCCTGGTCGGATTCCCCTCGGTCGGAAAGTCCACGCTCCTCAACCAGCTGACCGGCGCGAAATCGGAGGTCGGCGCCTACCACTTCACCACCCTGGACGTCGTGCCGGGGATCATGCTGTACAACCACGCCAAGATCCAGATCCTGGACATGCCGGGGCTGATCAAGGACGCGTCCCGCGGAAAGGGACGCGGGAGGGAGGTCATCGCCGCCGCCAGGTCGGCGGACGTCATCCTCCTGGTGTGCGACGTCTTCAACCCGAGGATGGACGTCCTGTTCAGGGAGCTGTACAACGCCGGCATCCGCCTGAACCAGAAGAAGCCCGACGT
>JAUNYA010000122.1 GCA_030539565.1 Thermoplasmata archaeon
AAGTTCTTAGACGTCGCTGGGGTGTGATCTAGCAGTCAAACAGGTTCCGTATGAAATAATCTCATCCTCCAAACAACCCTCTTAATTTTCTGAATTTTCATCTCTTCAGCATACTTGCTGCAGTCCTTTCGCTTCCGGATCGGTTGCGGGTTTCGTATGATAGTCTCGTCCCAGGGCGATTCATTGTTATATCCGGGTGGGATGCACCAACCATGAGCATCCGTCTGGTCCCCTCCAGAGTCCCGTACGATTCCAACATCTACCTGGTCTCCGGGGAGCATCCGCTGATCGTGGATGCGGGGACAGGACAGGATTCCGACGCTGTCATAGCGACGATCCGCAGGGCGTCGCCGAAGCCCCCGGAGATGATCGTGGCGACCCACTGCCACTACGATCACGCCGGAGGACTGAAGGATCTCGTCGACGCCTTCGGCTGCCCCGTCTACGCGGGCCGCCTCGACGCCCCTTACATACGCAGCGGGGATCCGGAACTCACCGTGGGAAGCCTCTTCGGGGACACCCTCAGAACGGTCGAAGTGAACGATCTGGCACATGGTGATTTCATCGATACGGGGGAGCACAGGTTCAAGGTCCTGGAGACCCCCGGGCACACACCCGGCAGCATATGCCTGTACGAGGAGTCCACGGGATCGCTGATCTCCGGCGACACGCTGTTCCTCACCGGCTACGGGAGGACGGATTTCGCCGGGGGATCCATGAGCGCCATGCGCTCTTCTTTAGGCATGCTTAGGAACATTGACATAAGGGGACTGTTTCCGGGTCATGGAAGTGCGTGCGAACGCTACTCGCCAGAGTACCTCGAGCGGGTCCTCATGATGGCAGGTGTATGAATGAAGATAGTGAAGTGCGATTACTCACACGGGTTCGACGCTCAGTGCGATGACGCCGTGGCCATGGCCGCAGAGGACGTGGCGGACGGCAAGCTGATCGTCTACCCCACCGAGACCGTCTACGGTATCGGCGCTGACATCTACAACGAGACCGCGGTGAAGAGCCTGTACGTCGTCAAGAACAGGCCCTTCGACATGCCCCTTTCCGTCGCCGTGTCCGACAAGGCGATGCTCGAGAGGGTCGCGGTCCTCAACGAGAATGCGGACAAGCTGATCAAGGCGTTCCTCCCCGGACCGCTCACGATCATCATCAAGAAGCAGCTGGACGTCCCCGACATAGTGACGTCCTCCTCGCAGAAGGTGGGCATCCGCATCCCCGACAACAGGTTCGCACTCGAGCTCATCAGGCGCACCGGCCCCATCGTGGCCACGTCCGCCAACCTCCACTCCCATCCCGACGCGGTCAGCGTCGACGCGGCCATCGCCGACTTCGGCGACGCCGTCGACACCTACATCGACGCGGGAGCATGCACGATCGGTCAGCCCTCAACCATAGTCTGGCTCATGGACAACCAGGTCGAGATAGTCAGGCAGGGCGCGATCCCCGCCGAGAAGATAAGGGAAGTCTTAGGATGCTGAGTTCCGAGGATCTTGAGAAGCTCCGCAAGGCCGGACGCGTTTCCGGCGAGGCGCGCGAGCTCGGAATGTCGATGGTCGCCGAGGGCGTCAAGCTCTACGACGTAGCACAGGAAGTGGAGGGCTACATACGCTCGCACGGATGCGGGCTCGCGTTCCCCTGCAACATCAGCCGCAACGAGATAGCTGCGCACTACACGCCGTCCTGCACGGACGAGACGAGGTTCGAGCTCGGCGATGTCGTTAAAGTAGACTGCGGCGCCGAGCTGGACGGGTTCGTCGGCGACACCGCCGGCACCGTCGAGGTGGGCACCAAGAGGTACACCGCGCTCGTCGAGGCCTCCAAGAGGGCCAGGAACACGGTCGCGGAGTTCATCGGCGACGGAGTCACCCTGGGGGAGATCGGAAGGGCCGTCGAGATGAGCATGAAGCGCGACGGGTTCGTCCCCATCGAGAACCTCTGCGGCCATCAGATCGAGAGGTACAACCTCCACGCGGGAATGTCCGTGCCGAGCTACGACTCCGGGTCCACCGAGGTCATCAAAGCAGGGATGACCGTCGCCATCGAGCCGTTCGCGACGGACGGCAGGGGATACGTCAACAACGGGAAGTTCGGCAACATCGTGCGCATCGCCAGGGACAAGAAGCTCTCCGACCCGAAGGCGCAGGAGTTCCTCGACTACGTCAAGGGCGAGTTCCACGAGTTCCCCTTCTGCGCCAGGAGCTGCCAGTTCCCGGACGCGGAGAAGTACGTCAAGACCCTCATGAGGCACGGCGTCCTCGCCGGGTACGCGACGCTGGTCGAGGCCGGCGGAGGCATCGTCTCCCAGCACGAGTACACGTTCTACATAGACGGGCACAGGGGAGAGGTCACCACCCTCCCGTGAGAAACCCCTTCAAACCCAAACACAAGCCGGAGTTGCCAAGCCTGGTCAAAGGCGAAGGACTCAAGATCCTTTCTCGTAGGAGTTCGCCGGTTCGAATCCGGCCTCCGGCACATTTCCCCTTCTTCACGCTCGATTTCCCGTATGCTGGCTCTCATCCTCCGCCCATGCCGATCCCTGCCGGTTCGAAGCCACTTGCCGTCACCCGTCCCTTTCGGGGAACGCGGTTTTATCTACTGGTCCTGCGTAGTGCCAGCCGATATGAGGTACCTAGCACGCAGGATCGACACGAGGATCCCGATCTCCATGATCGTCCTCCCCCTTGCCGCCCTGATAGCCCACGCCCTCTCCCTGGTCACGGACCACAGGGAGGTGGACATTGCCGCGTCGTGCCTCACGTTCTTCACGCTCGCGTACATACTCATCGTGGGAGTCGTGTACTTCGAGACCGTCCACAGGGCCGCCACCCTCGACCGCGGGGAGATGGAGGACCGGACGCTCCACGTCGGCACGGCCATGGACCACATCGTGCTCGAGGACGACGAGGAGCGACGGGGCCTGCTTACCTTTATTAATAAGAAGGGCATCGCCACGCTTGCGTAAACTCAG
>JAUNYA010000123.1 GCA_030539565.1 Thermoplasmata archaeon
TGTTCAGGCACTTGACGAAGGTCGTCTTCCCGGAGCCGTTGGGCCCCAGGATGCCGAGGATCTCGGAGCTGTGGAGGGTCAGACCCACATCCCTCAGGATGAGGTCGCTCCCGTCGTACGAGAACTCCACGTTGCTGGCCTCTATGATCGGTCCGTCGGTCACGAGCGCAACCCCCTCTTGGAGTAGAGCATGTACACCATTACGGGCGCCCCCAGGATGGCTGTTATGGCTCCGACGGGCAGCATGACCGGGGCCAAGACCGACTTGGCTATCATGTCCGCGATGAGGAGGAGCATGGATCCCGCACAGGCGGACATGGGGATCAGCCAGCGCATGTCCGAACCGACGAGCTTCCTGCAGATGTGCGGCGCCAGAAGGCACACGAATCCGATCGGTCCCGCGCATGCTACGGCGACGGCGGTCATGAAGCAGGCCATGATGAGCGCAGATCCGCGGACGAACTTGACGTTGATTCCGAGCGACGACGCGGTGTCGTCGCCCATGCGCATGATGTCCATATCCTTGCCGAAGATCAGGCCGTACACGAGGTAGACCAGAAGGGCTATCGCCAGTATGGGCACCATCCACATGTCCGACGATGTCAGGTCACCGATGGTCCAGAAGACCACGTTGGTGACGGCGCTGTCATCGCCGAAGTACTGCATGATGGAGTTCAGAGAGCTGAACACATAGGAGAACGCCACTCCGCTCAGGACCAGCGTCACCGGGCTGACGTTCCTGCGCGTTATGGCGATCATCATCACGGCGACGGGGATCAGCGAGCAGATGAAGGTGTTGGTTATCAGCCCGGCGGTCCCGCCGACGATGGATATCCCGAATATGTAGTAGAGCGAGGCTCCGACGCACGCTCCCGACGACACCCCCAGGGTGTAAGGGGTGGCCAGGGGATTCTTCAGGATAGACTGCATGATGCATCCGCCGATTGCGAGGATCGCACCAATGAGCGCCGCCACAAGGACGCGAGGCGCGCGCAGATCCATGACTATGAATATCTCGTTGGCCGAAAACTCTCCGAACAGGCCGGGCCAGATCCCTGCGAACAGCTGGTTGATCAGGATCTTGTACGCCGTACTGGCGGTCATGGACGACGATCCGACCGTGAACGAGTAACCCATCACGAGGAAGATCGCCACGATCGTCACGGCCAGATACGTGACGCGGCGGGATTTGATGAGCAGGATCTTCTGCTTCTCGCTCTCGATCGTGCTCTGTATGTCTTCCGAGGACATTGTATCCGGAAAGAATGGGGCCGAAGCCCCGTTTGGTTCACTCGTTGCTGACGAAGAAGACTCCGTGCTCGGAGAGGTTGTAGTCGAATCCCATCATGTCGATGTAGGCCTGGTGCTCGGCCTGGAGGTCTAAGTCGGGGAACAGGTCGGCGTGGATGACGCTGGCCACGAGGATGGCCGAGAGGATTCCTCCGGATGCGCCGTTCATGTAGTCGCCGGGTGTGAGGTACATGTTCTCGGCACTGCAGCTGTTGGCGAAGATGTCCACCTCTCCGAGGTGGGCCTGCGCCGCGATGTACTCCGAGTCATCGTCGCAGGTGTATCCATGGTCGGGAACGGTGGCCGAGATGCCTCCGCTGCCGGTGTACTTGGTGCAGTGGGCGAACAGGTAGTCGTAGTGCTGCTCGGAGATCCACTCGAGGTCTATGTTGACATTGGATGTGGGCCTGGCCTTCTTGGTGATCTCGATGGTTGCGTCGTCGATGATGTTGTGCCCACCGGCGAGCTCCACCGCCTGCCAGCAGACGGTGTTGTCGGGGAACACGCGGACCTGCTTCTTCGAGCTGTCGACGACGTATCCGTCGTAGCCGGTGTAGAACACGGTGGGACGGTCCTCGTCGGCGATCTGCGAGGTTACAGAGTACAGCATGTCCCACTTCTCGAGATACCAGGAGACGTACTCCTTGGCCTTCTCCACGTTGTTGAAGATGTATCCCGCGATGAGAGCGGACTGTATGGGGCTGCTGGCCTGGACGTTGTCGAAGTCGAAAACGAGGGTGTCGAGTCCGACGACGACCGCAGTGGTGTTGCCCGCGTAGACGGGGCCGTAGTCCTCGGAGACGACCCAGATCTGGGGATCCGCCTCGGCGACCGCCTCGTAGTCGGGGGCGGTCCTGCTGTAGTAGTTCACGACATTGTCGACATCCGCCCCCTGGAGGTAGTAGTCTTTTAGGACCATCAGGGCGTTGGTGGCGCAGACGATCTTGTCCTGCACGCCGACCATCATCAGGAGTTCGGCCGTGGCGAAGTAGTCGCACGCGATCCTGTCGACGGACAGGGGAACGGTCACAAGGTGTCCGAAGGTGTCGATGAGGCTCATCTCGGTGCCGGAGCGGTCCATGATTCCCCTGACGAATGTGATGTCGTCGCTGTCGACCTTCCCATCCAGGTTGGCGTCGGCAAGATAATACGACTTGTTCGTATCCTCGTCCACCACCTTGATCAGGTCAGACTCGGTTATCGTACCGTCGATGTAGTTCTGTATGATCTGGATGTCGGCATCGTCTATGTCGACATCGCCGTTGCTGTTGCCGAATATCTTGAGGTAGTTGTCGCCGAGGTCTATCTCCTCGCTGGATTTGTCGTCCCCGTTTAGAACGAGGTACGCGCCTGCCCCTGCGATAATGACGATGGCGGCAACGATAATTGCTGTAATCTTCGTGTCCATGTTATCAGTTGGATGAATAATCCAAATAGGTATCTACATGTAGATATAAAGAGTAGCTAAACACAGCCAGATATTACAAAAAACCTATGTGATTGCTCGGAATCACCTGATATGAACATCATTTTCCAGGCACGATAAGAAAGATGGTGGCATGGATGGCTCAGTTGTTTTTCACGGGTGACATATTTATCGTTCCCTGCCATCGCCGCACCCATGATACAATGCCC
>JAUNYA010000124.1 GCA_030539565.1 Thermoplasmata archaeon
GGTGCGACAGGTTCATGCAGCGCTGCAAGGAGGCGGACATCTGCGCCGTCATCGTGCCCGACCTGCCCTACGAGGAGAAGGCCGACATCCAGAGCTACTGCACCAAGTACGGCATCAAGCTGGTGTCCATGATCGCCCCCACGTCCGAGGACCGCATCTCCGAGATCGCCTCGCACGCGGAGGGATTCATCTACATCGTGTCCTCGCTCGGTGTGACCGGTACGAGGACTCAGTTCAGCTCCAACCTGGAGGGCATGGTCGCCGCCGTGAGGAAGGCGACGGACATACCCTGCGCGATAGGGTTCGGGATCTCGAACCCCGAGCAGGCCAGGAGGATGACCGACTTCGCCGACGGCGCGATCGTCGGATCCGCCATCGTCAAGATCATCGCGGAGCACGGCAGGGACTCCGTCCCCTACGTCGAGAGCTTCGTGAAGGCAATGAGGGAGGAGCTGGACCGCCCGTGAGGGCGGCCCCCTCCCCCTTCAAACAATTTGTTCTTCCCGACAGGCGATCCGCCTGCCCCATCATGTTGATCGAAACGAACCCGTCCCATCCCCGAGGTTCACGTCCTCGTCCGCATGGAAGATCACATACGGCCTGCCGTCGACCTCCAGCACCTGGGCGTCCACCCCGTAGACGTCGCGGATGCTCCCCTCGGTGATGACATCCGCCGCGGTCCCGTCCGAGTGGACGCGGCCCTCGGAGAACAGGATGACGCGGTCGGCGAACCTAGACGCCACGTTCAGGTCGTGGCAGATCGTCAGGACTGTGATGCCCCTCTCCCTGGCGATGTCCCTGAGCATCTTCATCACGTAGATTTGGTGGTAGATATCGAGGTTCGACGTCGGTTCGTCGAGCATAAGGATCTCCGGCTCCTGGGCCAGCCCGCGTGCGATCATCACCTTCTGGTGCTGGCCCGCCGACAGCTCGTCGAAGCTCCGCATCGCCAGGTCGGTGATCCCGAGCCTCCCCATGCACTCGGCCGCGATCCTCAGGTCCTCGTCCGTCGTGGCGTATCCGGAGCGGGGGTACCTCCCCATCAGGATGGTGTCCATCACGGGCATGGAGAACGTCTCGTTGGAAGACTGCGGGACGTACGCGATGGACCTGGCGATCTCCCTGTAGTCCATGTCCCGGACGTCCCTCCCATCCAGGGTCACGCGGCCCTCGGTGGGCTCCAGCAGCCTGTTGATCGTGTACATGAAGGTGGACTTCCCCACCCCGTTCGGTCCGAGCACCGCCACCAGGCCGGGGCCCCCGATCTCCAGGTTGATCCCCTCCCACACGCGGTGGTCCCCGTACCTAACGCCGAGGTCCTCGGCCCTTATCGTCATCGCCATGTCACCACACCTCCTTCCTCTGCCTCAGGATGAGCAGGATGAACACCGGGCCTCCGATGACCGACGTGACTATACCGATGGGCAGGTCGAAGCTCACCAGGTAGTGCGCGACGATGTCCGCGAAGAGCATCGTGACGGCGCCCATGAGCGCCGAAGCGGGGATCAGGTACCTGTTGTCGGAGCCGATGAATATCCTGGCGATGTGCGGGGCGACCAGCCCGACGAATCCTATCACTCCCGTGTAGGACACGATGCCGGCCGCGATGACCGAGATTATCAGGAGGGTGACGATGCGGAATATGTCCACGTCCACCCCCAGGGACCTGGCGTAGGAGTCCCCGGAGTTCATGGCGTTGAGGGTCCTGCCCAGGTATTGGATCGCGACGGTGCCCGCGACGACCAAGATAAGCATCAGGGGGATGTCGTCCCATACGATTCCGGCGATGCTGCCCGTCGTCCAGGCCAGCACCTGCTGCGACGAGTTGGGGTCGGTGACCAGCATGAAGTACTGCTGGAGGGCGTTGAATATGTACATCAGCGACGTCCCGACGAGGACCATCATGGCCGGGGACGGCTTGCGGTACCTCGAGAGCAACAGGATGATCGCCGCCGGTATCAGACCGAAGACGAACGCGTTGACCACGATGCCGAAGTCCCCCGGCAGGATGTAGATGCCCAGGGTGATCGCGATGGTCGCTCCGAAGGCGGCGCCCGACGAGATGCCGGTGGTGTACGGGTCCGCCAGGGGGTTCTTCAGCATGCTCTGCATGGCCGCCCCGGCCACGGCGAGACCGACTCCTACAATGATGGCCGCCAGGATGCGCGGGAGGCGCTGGTCCCACACCACCGACTCCGCGATGGAGCCCCTGTTCATCGAGGCGATCCAACCGAGGTCGGTCGCCAGGTCGATCCCTGGGATGTGGTTGAGCGCCGATGCGAACAGCCCGTACGCCTTCTCGATCAGGATAGTGTACACGTCGAGGAACGATATCGAGTAGGCGCCCACTCCCAGGTCCACGGCGACCATGACGAGGAACAGGACCAGGAATACGATCAGGAACAGGGTCTTGGCGTGCCTGTACGACCTGTAGTCGGCCACAGCCGCCTCGGCGCCGGACATGCCGTCCCTGCTGCCGCGGAGGTGCTCACCGGAGAGCCTCAGCCTCGCCTTCGCATTCCTCGCGATGCCGCCGGGATCGATCCTTGACAGCTAGTCCACCCCCTCCCACCGCGTCAGTACGTGTAGGACTCGCGGTTCATGATGTTCTTGGAGTTGCCCTCCCCCGCGTACAGGAGGTTCATGTTGCCGAAGCACCACTCGTACGGCCTGCCGTCCTCGTCGTACGTCTCGGTGACCCCGTCCCCGTCGATGTCGTAGATGCCGATCCACTGGCAGTACTCGTTCACCTTCTGCTCAAGGTACTCGAGCGTGAAGCCGGCCTCCTCGCCGTACAGGTAGTAGCCGATGATCAGCTGACCCAGGGGCTCCGAGGCCCCGGAGAGGAACGAGTACCCGGTGACGAAGAAGTCCGCCTCCTCGAGCGCAGGTCCCAGCTCGGCCACCCACTTGTCGTAC
>JAUNYA010000125.1 GCA_030539565.1 Thermoplasmata archaeon
CCTTCCGATGTCATGCCCGAACCGTCTGGAGATTGATTCTATTTAATCATAATCATCTAAAATTTAATGATAATCGTTAAATAATTATCGAGGAATGCGCGGGCAGAGACAAGAGAGGGAACCCTCTAGACATGACCGAAAGCAATCCGATAGAGATCGTCTCGCTGCGGAAGGAGTACAGGGATTTCGTGGCAGTGGACGACCTGAGCCTCTCCATACAGAGGAACAGCTTCACCGGCCTGCTCGGGCCGAACGGCGCCGGGAAGAGCACCACGCTGAAGATCCTCACGCACCTGATCAACCCCACGTCCGGGCACGCGTACCTGAACGGCATCGACGTGTCCGAGGACCCCAAGAAGGCGCTCACGGGCGTGGGCACCGTCATCGAGACGCCGGAGTTCTACGGGTACCTGACGCCGAGGGAGACCTTCGCCTACATCGGCGGCATCCTGGGGATGTCCGGGGAGACCGTGTCGTCGGAGACGGACAGGATCCTCGAGCTGGTGAAGATGACCGACTGGGCGGACAAGAAGCTGGGCACGTTCTCGAAGGGCATGCGCCAGAGGATCGCCCTCGGGCAGGCGCTGCTGGACGACCCGCGCGTGATCATCCTCGACGAGCCCACCTCGGGGCTCGACCCGAGGGGGATGGCGGAGATGAGGGAGATCCTCAAGAACCTGAGGAACGACACATCGGACCTCACGATCGTGATGTCCTCGCACATACTGCACGAGGTCGAGGACCTGTGCGACAGGGTGGCGATGATCAACCACGGGAAGCTGCTGATACACGACGACATCTCCGCCGTCACGGCCATAGCCGGGGTGGAGACCATGGTGCTCCGCGTCGAGGGCACGCCGGACGAGGACATGGTCGCGAAGGTCTCGTCCATACCGTGCGTGGTCTCGGCCGAGCGCAGCGGGAACGAGATAATGATCGGGTTCGACACCTCCCAGCGCAAACGCTCGGAGCTGTTCAGCGACATCAGCGCCCTCGGCATAGGCGCCTACGCTCTCGCCGAGGGGGACAGCCTGGAGTCCAGGTACCTGGACCTCATCAAGGAGTCGAGATGACCATGTTCGAGACGGACGACTTCAGGCAGATGGGCGTGGTCGCCAGGAACGAGGTGCGCAAGTTCGTGAGCTCGAGGAAGTTCGCGGTGTACGTCGCGCTCGTGGTGATCTCGCTCGCGCTCGTGACGTTCCTCCCGTACATCGTGGGGGACGGCCTCTCCGGCTCCGCCGGCGGGGTGTTCTACCTCTACGTGATGTTCGCCGCGTTCATGGCGGTGCTGGCGACGACCCTCTTCGCGTCGAACACCATAGTGTCCGAGTTCGAGGAGCGCACCGCTCTGATCCTGTTCACCAGGCCGATAAGGAAATCATCCATCTTCATGGGCAAGCTGCTGGCGTGCCTCCTCATGGAGGCCATCGTCATAGTCGCGTACTACGCCGTGGGCGCGCTTGTGGCGTTCCTCGTGTCCGGCGATTTCGTCTCGTCGTTCGCGCCGTCGCTGGCCATGGCCCTGGCGTACATGTTCGCCTGCTCCGGCATCGGCATCCTGATCAGCTCCTTCTCCAAGAAGGCCGGGACCGCGGCGGTGATCACGTTCATCACCATCCTGCTGCTGATCTCCATCGTGACGACCGCGCTGGACGCCGCCGGGATCGACACCTGGTTCATGCTTGACACCGCGTCGAACGCCATACTCACGACGATACCGGAGTACGTGGACATGTCCAACGCCATGTTCGAGCAGATGGGGCAGGAGATGGGGATGGACCTGTCCTCGTACATGGTCGGGGCCGCGGACACCGTGAGGTCCGGCCTCGTGATGCTGGCGTGGGGCGTCGTCTCCACGCTCGGCGCCTGGCTCCTCTTCTCGAAGAGGGAGTTCTGAAACCCGACGCCGGGCCCCTCCCCCGCGGGGGACCCGGCCACACATAGAGTTACCCCGGATCGGTAAGTGTGTCCACGGGGGCGACATTCCTTATACCATCAGAGACGAACACATCCTCGCGGCAAGGATGCCGCAGGAAGGTTCGGAAAATGAGCATGATATCCCCGTACAACAAGGACGACCGCGTGATGGTGTTCATCGACGTGAGGAACGTGATGGGCAGCGTGAAGATGGATTCGGCGTTCTCGAGGCTGGACTTCGGGGCGCTGACCATGAGGCTGAAGGGCCAGAGGCAGCTTGTTGCCGCTTATGTCTTCGACGGCGTCGGTTCCTTCGTGAACGGCGTGGACAGGACGAAAAAGTTCCACGACTTCCTCAGGTACTCTGGGTTCAGGGTGGTGGAGCGCGACTCCTACGACTCGGAGACGAGGGAGCAGAAGGAGGTGGACGTGGCCATGGCCTGCAAGATGGTCGTGCACGCGCTGAACGACCACTACGACGTGGCGATAGTGGTCAGCGGCGACAGGGACTTCGTACCGGCGGTGAGCGAGGTGCAGGCCGCCGGGAAGAGGGTCGAGGTGGCATCGTTCTCCAACTCGGCGTCGGACGAGCTGATCCGCGCCGCGGACGTGTACCACAGGCTGGACTCGGAGCCGGTGCTGTCGCTCTACAACCCGAAGGTGGAGGAGGAGATCGTCGTCGATGCGTGCGATCTCGTCGCGGCGGAGGCCGAGTGACATGGCCGGGGACAAGATGGACTGGAACTCGTTCGTTGCCCAGACCTCTGAGAAGTACGGGCTGACGGCGGCGGACTGGGAGCCGATACGGACCTCGGCGATAATCAGGTTCGACTACGACGACAAGGGGAACATCTCCGGCAAGCACCGCGGCAAGGTGGTGTACCGCGACGGTTACTTCGAGAACATCATCAGCCCGGGGGAGGTCTGGATGTGCGAGCTCACACCTAACCCGAAGACGGCCGCGAACTACTTCGCCAAGCCGGTG
>JAUNYA010000126.1 GCA_030539565.1 Thermoplasmata archaeon
TTCCTGACTGTCCCGCCCATGCCCGCGCGGGGTTTAAAACATTGCGCGGGACGCGCGTGCGTGTGAAGGGGCGTGTAGTCTGAGAGCTAACTCGCAGTAACGATGTCTGGCACTGACCATGCCGATTCCCTGATACGGCAGCGAGTACCTATCGGCCACCTGCTTATTCAAGCGACCCTCTTGGCACGTATCAGCTCTTTCCGCGCTTTCATCTCTTCATCCAGCTTATGGATCCTGCATCCGTCGTTTACCCATCTCGAGAAACCCAGAGCATGGATCGCGAATACCCTGTCGAAATAGACGCGGTTGTTGTGGGTGTCGGGAGTTTGATACATGGTCATGCTCTGGATCAGAGGGACATCTTTGGTCAGAACATAGGTATTCATCCGCGCCCACTTCTTCTCATCCCCCACCAGGATGAAGTAACGCCTCCTTACACCCTCGGTAATAGACTCTGGGAGGAAACGCTCGGCGATCATGGCGGTATCTTTAGCTTTCTTGTGAATGCCGCACATAATCTCGGGCCTGACTTCGCCCATCCCATCGAGGATGTTGTGTTTGAACTCGATGAAGAACAGACTGTCGTCCTTCTTCACCAGGCAATCCGCAGATGAGATCGGAGACGTGGTATTGTCCCTGACGATACCGTCGAAATCCCATCCCTTGTGCTCCTTTCTGATACCCGCTAGAAGCTCTGGATCGATATTGTCGGATGTTTCCGGAATCCAACAATCACAGTGTTTAGGGTCAATCGTCCACTTCGCTGTCATCGGAGCTCAACTGCAGTATATTGAGGTCTATGTACGGATCGGCCAGTTCGGAGAATACTTCGTCCAAATCCTGAGAAACGTCGGTGCACGATGTCATGCCGGAATCATCGCATCTCATGTGATAATAGCGTGTGTTCAGGCCATATTCGGACGACATGACCTGAATTCCCAGGAGAAGATGCTGGCTGTGAGTAGTCATTATGATTCTCAGGCCCAATTCTTTAGCCATCAGTACAAGTATCCTGGCGAGTTCATTCTGCCACAGAGGATGCAGATGGACCTCCGGTTCGTCCAGCAAGACGATTGAACCGCGTGGAAGAAGGCCGTTGGATAGCAGGATTTTGAACATCCCAAAGATTTTGATGCCTGTTGCCAGATTCTCAGGATATATCTCATATCCATCAATTTTATAGACAAAACGCGCGGACTGCTCCAGCACAAAGGTGCCCGGAACCATTGCATCGAGTATCGGAGATACGATATCGACCTTGTCATCCACAATCTTCTCGGATATGCTTCTGGGATCAGTTTCCAAAAGAAGCTTGGAAAGCGCTGCACGATGGTCCTTATCCCTTCTGAATTTGGAGTCCATCACATACGGTGAGTCGTAATAGATCACACCGGGAACGTTGACTGGAGTGCCTTCAACTCCCACCGTCTTGTTCTTCTTTGATATGGTTAGTTTGAGATCACCGTAATCATGCGAGATTGAAATGGAAGCCGTATCGTCACCCCTCATGTTGACTACTTGAGCAGCGTTACCAAACTCGGCAGCCATTATGTCCGATAGCCTCCTGCGAACGAATTCAACCACATTATCCCCGGTCAATGTACGCTCGGCCTCGCTGATCAGATCTTTGGAGCGCTTATCGGTCACACGAGGATCTTTGCTGAGCGCCTGGATCTGATCAAGAATCTTCTTTATGGTCTGAATGTCCGAGCCGCTATTCCAATCAAACGAAGACAGATACTTCAGATACAAATCCGGTTCATTATAGCTGAAACTGAAAGCACGCTCGACAGAACGCATCGCATCCTTCACCCGGGCCTCTTCCTGGTTGGTGAATGCCTCCGCCACCGTGTAAACTGACTTTAGTACCGTACTCTTGCCAGTACCGTTCACTCCAGCTATTACCGTGAGACCGTCAAACTCGACATCCGCATTTGAGATGGTGCCGACGTTCTCCAGATGGACCTTCATGATATCAGCTGGCCATATGTCCCGCATTATCTATTAATATTCCTATCCAGCAACTTCACGGCCTCGCCCCCATCACCGATGGGCTGTAAGGACGGTCATTATGCGCAATCCTGCAAAGATGTACACCTGCCATTCGAAAAACCCGTAACGACCAGGGCATATTCATATATCAAAAAACAATCGTATATACATGCCGACATTGGGAGAATGGGGATCCAGGGCCGATGTGGACATCCTGAGGTTCTATCTGGACTGGCGTGTCCGCAACGAGGGAGAGGACCGCTGCCAGATAAGGAGGCTGAAGGACGTCGGCTACCTGAGCAGCGGTGTCGACATAGAGAGTGGAAGAGAGTGCCTCTTCACCACAAGTCTCGGGCGCAAGATCATCTACCTCAATCGCGACCTAGAGACGGAGTTCTCCAGACTTCTGAAGGCCTATGGATGGTGGGTCCGGGCCGACTCGGTCACCATAATCACTGTCGTCATAGGAGTGAAGACAGATGGTAACCAGAGCGGAAGGGGCGGAGCTCTACAGAGTGTACATGAAGTACAAGGCGGAGCGCGAGGTGGAAACGGAGGACATGATGTTCCTGAAGATTCTAGCCAACGCCGACCGTGTCAGGTACTCCTTCCACGACGGCAGGGTGCACGCCAAATCCGTCTGATGACTGTGTCGATCCCGCATGAACCCGCGTCGTCATAGAACGCGAACCGCTTCGGAAGGCCCCCTCCGGGCCGCTGCGCGGCCCAGGAGAGGGCCGTCCGGCCGGCATATCCCTCGCGGGCGATGGGATTCGGAGTGAAGGTCAACTCCCTTTGGTTGGATGCCCTCTCCCGGCACTCATGTGTTTATATCAGTTCGCTCTAGCCACAGTCATGAAATCGGTTATCGTGCTCCTGGG
>JAUNYA010000127.1 GCA_030539565.1 Thermoplasmata archaeon
TCTTCTCGAAGAACTCCGTGACGGAGATCTCCTGCTGCTTGGCGGCCAGCTTGTGCGCTATGGCCGTCTTCTTGCCCGCGCTCTCGGCGGGCTCTTTCGTCGAATCTTCAGAGGGCATCCGGGTCGGTGATTGCAATCGGAGTCTTAAGGTGTTGGACGGAGCACGGGCGAATCACGGGGGTTTTCGCCGCGGCGCCCCGCTCACAGGGATAGGAGCCTGAGGACCAGATTTACGACGCTGGTGACCGCAGTGATCGACATCGCGACCTCCGCGGTGACCAGGGAGCGGCGGTTCGTCCTCATGGTCGAGTGCTCGTACTCCGTTTTGACCGAGAACATCTTGCTGTCGTAGACGATAGATGCCTCTTGTATCATGCAGTCCACGGTCTCCGTGAGTTCGGAAGACGTAGCTCCGATTTCATGCCCGTAGTAGCTCATGAACCTCTTGAAGTACGTGGCATCGATATCGATCTTGTCCTTCATGAAGCGGATTCCGGCCAGATGCTCGGGCCACTTCACGTCCGAGGAGGATACGCAGTTCAACGTGCTCTGGTTCAGTATCAGGGACAGATTGTCCAGACTGTCTACGAACAGGTACGACAGGAGGTTCAATGCACGATCGCGGTCATCCGCAATCACCGGATACCGTGCCGCCACGCACGTATAGTCCCTGTTCTCCTTTTCATAGACCGAATCAAGCAATTCTTTCCATTCTTCTGCAGTCTGACGATACGCATCGTCGCTGACCTCGTCTTTCAGCTCCTTGCAGAATAGACCGTTTCTATCCACAGCAAGGAACCGATCCTTCTCCAGATGCGGAATCTGTTGACCGGACACATCATCCTGGTAGAAGAATTCTGGAGTGCCGGTCATGTTGGGCATCCATGCCCAGGCGTAGGACATGGGATCAGCTCCATTTGGAGGTCGGCCAGGGCATCCATATGGATCTTCCGAGCTTGGAGGGCTTGGCATAGATCCTGTCCTCCTCATCGGGGTCCTGGGTAAGTTCCATCATACCCATGGTGCCCAGGTATCTGACGACGTCCAGGTCATCCTTGCTGACCCATCCGCCCTCGTAGTATCTGCTGTACGCAATATGCGCACGGCTTACATCGATGTAGCTTGGACTTTTCATCCTCATGTTGGTCCTCGTGAAATCATCCTGGAGGAGTTACTTAAGTGGAGGTGGGCGTGTATAAGAATGTTAAACATTAGAACGCATCTAGAATCCATCGCGTCCATCGGTTTCATCGATGTCGAGTGATCCCCACTTGGACTCCGGCCAGGGCATCCATATGGACTTTCCGAGCTTGGAGGGCTTGGCATAGATCCTGCTTTCGTCCCCGGGATCGATGGTCAGATCCATCAGACCTACTTCTCCCAGATACCTGACGACCTCGACGTCCCCCATGCCGACCCATCCGCCCTTGTAGTATCTGCTGTACGCAATATGCGCATGGCTTACGTCGACGAAATTTGGTCTATCGATTCTCATGTCTTACTCCGGAGGAAGCAGTAATACCAGTACACAAAAAGTAACGATTGTCATAAATTAAAACATACCGCAGTGATGCTGGTAGTTTCCGGGCCAACCCGCAAATACCCGCATCTTCTTCCATCGGCCATGGAAAGGAATCTCGAGAAGGCCGTCTCCAACATCGTGAAGCGCTGCGAGCCCGTGGCGGTGGCGACGTACGCCGGCGGAACCGGGATCCTCGTCATCATGGAATCGTCATGCACCTCCCGCGCCAAGAGGACCGAGGCCGTCAGGGACGCCATGGGCAAGCCCGGCAGGGCCTACGACCTCGCCGTGTACACGCCCGGAGAGGTCCTGGAGCTCAAGGGCAAGCCCGGTTCCCCCGTCGACGACATCCTCGCCACGTGCACGGTGGTCCGCGGGTCCCTCGACGGGCTCCTGTGACCGGTCCTCCGACGTGTTCCCACAAGCGGAGGTCTGCGTATGGACATAGGACTATTCGGCGACAGGTTCTGGGTGACCGCCGCCACTGTGGCCGGCAGGAGGGGCGAGAACCAGGATTCCATGTTCTGGTTGGCCGTGTCGGGAGGGGTCGTGAGGCGGAACGGCCCGTCCGGGCCGGCGGATCCGGCACCCGATCCCAGGGGGGATCTGTTCGTCTCGGTCGTCTGCGACGGGATGGGCGGGCTGCCGGACGGGGCGGCGGCCTCCGACCTCGCGGTGAAGGCGCTGGAGGGATGGGCCCTGTCCGATCCGATGGAGGACATCGATTCCGCGATCCAATCGTTCGCCGACGCTGTGTCCGAGGCGGAGAGGCGCCTGATAGAGGAGCATCCGGGCAGCGGGACGACCGTCTCCGCCATGCTCGCCGTGGACGACCAGTGGGCCTCGGTCCACCTGGGGGACAGCAGGTGCTACGTCCTGTGGGAGGACCACATGTGGAGGTCCAGGGACCACTCGCCGGTGGAGTCGATGTTCAGGGAGGGCCTGATCTCCGAGGAGGAGATGAACGATCATCCGCTGGCGAACATCGTCTCCAGGTACATGGGCGGGGGGTTCTTCGGCTCCATATCGGTCACGAGGGTGCCTCCCGGATGGGACAGGCTGGCTCTGTGCACCGACGGGGCGTTCGGCTACATGCCGCCGTCCGATTTCGAGGAGCTGCTCCGCGGGTGCGGATCGGCCCGGGATCTGGCGGAGTCCGCGCTGGAGCGCGGGAGCACCGATAACGTCACCGCGGTGACCGTTCTAAGGTCATCGGAGCGACGTTCGGGTCCGTCCCGGGTCCGATGAACGTTTGTCTCACCATCGGCCCATGCCATCGTTAAAATAGCACGCGCGCATCCTTCACGCGATACAAATGGTCGAC
>JAUNYA010000128.1 GCA_030539565.1 Thermoplasmata archaeon
TGGCCTTCTTGTACGCGTCCATGATCTCCTGGGTGTCGACCTTCGCTCCGAACATGCCGGACGCGTAGTTGCCGCACTCCGCCTTGTAGTACCAGACGTCGGCGTTGTCGGGGAACTCGGTCACGAGCTTCTTGAACGCCGTGTACGCCTTCTTGAAATCGCCCTCATCCATCGCCTTCATCGCTGTGGCGATCTTCTTCTCGGGGGATGCCTCTGCCATGGAATCCCCGACTGAACCGGCCGTTATATACCCTACCGATAAACGTTATAAGCACGGAAACGGAAGCGCATACCCATGGAGGACTGGATGCCCATGTGCCAGCAGGCGCTGGCCGGAGGATGGTCCGCGGAGAGGGTGCCCGCTCCCGGCCAGGAGTTCGAGGATAGGGAGCGCTTCCTGGCGTCCTGCAGGGAGAACTCATGCGGGCGCTACGGGACGTCGTGGTCCTGCCCGCCGGGCTGGACCGAGGGCATCTCGTCGCTTTCCTCGAAGTACCCCAACGCCATCCTGCTGGAGAAGACGTTCCAAGCGGATCCTTACGACCCGAAGGCGGTCGAATCGGCCTCGGACGAGGCCCACAGGGCCGTCAGGTCCGTCACCGCAGCCATGCGCGACGCCGGGATCCCCTGCATCGGACTCTCCGACGGCGCCTGCGGGTACTGCGGCGTCTGCTCATACCCGGACGAGTGCAGGTACCCCGCGCAGCTCACCCCGTCCATCTCCGCCACGGGCCTGGACATCGGCCGCTTCCTCGAGTCACTCGGGAAGGGCTTCTCCTTCTCCGACTCGTCCTTCACCCTCTACTGCCTGGTGCTCTTCGGGGACGCGCGCAACGCGTGACCGTGCGCGCAATGGTTTATTAGACATCCCCGCATCCTTCGTCGCATAGGAAGGTCCGAGAATGGACAGACAGACCGTCGAGAGGGTTGCGCGCACGGCGCACATCAAGCTCACAGAGGATGAGCTGGAGAGGTACAGCAGGGACCTCGCGGACATCCTCGGCTACTTCGAGCTGCTTGACGAGGCCCCGGAGTGCGACTCCCATGGAATCGATCCGATAGGAGTGGCCGACGTCACCAGGGACGACGAGCCGAGGATGGCCGGGGACCCCGACGAGCTGCTCAGGGGCATGAACACGTACGACAGGTACGTCAGGGGGCCGAGGCTCTCATGACGATGCAGTCCACGCTCGCGTCCCTCAGGGACACCAACGCGAGGTACGGCATGTTCCATGCCATGACGGAGGACACGGACGCGGGAGACGCGAAGTTCCTGTTCTCCGCCAAGGACAACCTCACGTCCATGGACATGGAGACCTGCGCCGGATCCAGGATCCTGGAGGGATACCATCCCAACTTCGATGCCACCGCCATCGCCAAGATGCGCGCGGCCGGCGGGAAGCTCATCGGCAAGACCAACATGGACGAGTTCGGGTTCGGGACGTTCTCGGCGAACTCGGCGTACGAGATCCCCAGGAACCCCTTCGACCTCGAGAGGTCCTGCGGAGGCTCCTCCGGAGGGTCCGCCTGCGCGGCGATGGCCATCGAGGACCATGTGTCGCTCGGAGTGTCCACCGGCGGTTCCATCTGCTGCCCCGCCAGCTTCTGCGGCGTGTATGGCATAGCGCCGACCTACGGCAGGGTCTCCAGGTACGGGCTCATCGACTACGGAAACTCGCTGGACAAGATCGGGATCCTCTCGACCAAAGCGGGAGATCTCAGGAAGTACATCGGGGTCATGGCCGGAAGGGACGAGAAGGACCCCACGTCCTGCGTCCAGCCCGAGCTCAGGAGCGGTATGGTGAGGGTCAAGAGCGTCGCCGTCCCCAAGGACGGGATCCAGGGCCTCTCCAAGGATGTGGAATCCACATTCAAGGCATCACTCGAGATGCTGAAGTCCATGGGGATCGACGTGGAGGAGGTCGACATGCCCTCCTTCAAGTACGCCATCCCCGCCTACTACGTCCTCGCCACGTCCGAGGCGTCCACCAACCTCGCCAGGTACGTCGGCATGAGGTACGGGATGCAGGAGGGCGACCTCTCGCTGAAGTTCGACGACTACTTCTCGTCGATACGCTCCGAGGGCTTCGGCGACGAGGCCAAGAGGAGGATCCTGCTCGGCACGTTCACAAGAATGGTCGGGTACCGCGACAGGTACTACGCCAAGGCGAGGCAGGTCAGGCAGCTGGTCATCGACGACTACAAGTCGGTGCTGAAGGACCACGACCTGGTCCTCACGCCGACCATGCCCTTCGTGGCGCCCAGGTTCGACGAGATCGAGAGGATGACCGCGCTGGAGTCCTACAAGGCGGACTACCTCACCGTCCCCCCGAACCTCACCGGGATGCCCCACATGAGCGTCCCCTGCGGGTACGACGGGAACGGAATGCCGGTGGGCATGCAGTTCGTCGCGGACCACTGGAACGAGGAGGTTCTGTTCTCCATGGCGGAGGACTGGGAGGCCGGATTCGAGCTCAGGAGGCCGTCCGCATGAAGATCGGACTAGAGATTCACGTCCAGCTCCCCACGAAGAGCAAGATGTTCTGCTCCTGCCCCACCACCGAGGCCGAGGGGCCGAACACCCATGTGTGCCCCACATGCCTCGGGATGCCCGGATCGAGACCGGTCCTCAACAGGAAGGTGCTGGAGTACGGGATCATGCTGGCGAAGATGCTCGGCTGCAAGGTGGCCGACACCACCTGGTTCTCCAGGAAGACCTACTTCTACCCGGACATGTCCAAGAGCGTCCAGATCACCCAGTACGACAACCCCATCGGGGAGGGCGGGGTGTACATGCTGGACGGGAAGAAGCCCATCAGGATCACCAGGATCCACGTGGAGG
>JAUNYA010000129.1 GCA_030539565.1 Thermoplasmata archaeon
GCCATGATACTGCATGGCGGCTATTATTCTAAAATGTTCGGTTCGTGACTATAGATGGGATGCCAGCATCCCGTCCGGACGGTGAATCAAATAGTATCGATGGAGGTTGTACTTGAATTGGACGGATGGGCGGAGCAGAATTCACAAGGGTGTTTTCGGCGGGGAGGGGCCGGACGCACGGTCCGGCCTCCCCGCCAGGGGGTTATCAGTTCCTGTAGGTGCGCACCAGGGCGTACGCGACGCCGATCACGACGAGTATGGCGACCGCCATTCCCGCGAGCGCGGCGTACGATGAGGAGTCCTCCTCCCAGACCGCGTACAGGGTCACGGTCTCCCCGCCCTGGCCGAGATCGGTGACGACCGCTCCATCCATATAGGCAATCTCCCCGCCCTCCTCGGTGGCCCATCCCGCGAAGGAGTAGCCGAGCCTGAGGAAGGAGCAGGATGCGAGGGTCGTGTCCTCGGTCCTGGCGGTCGAGACGCTGGACATCGATCCGAATCCGCCCGCGGAGTCGAAGCTAATGGTGTAGACCTCGGAGTACATGGCCATGTACTCGGTGTCGCCGGTGACCTCGGTCACGGACGGGGACCAGCCGACGAACGCCATCGCGTAGTCCATCGTGTCCACGTACACGGGGGTCTCGCCCGTGTACTCCGGGACGGTGCCGTAGGCGACCTGCTGCTCCAGCAGGACGGTGCCGTCGAGGTTGGTCCAGGTGACCGTGTACTCCACGGGTATGACGCTGTAGTACGCGACGATGACCATGTCTCCGGTGACCTTGCTTCCATCCTCGACATCCCATCCGAGGAACTCGTAGGTGTACGCCTCGTTCGCGGCGCTGATCTCCGCGACAAGGGCCTCCCCGTCCACGAACAGGAATGTGCCGTCCACGCCGATATCGGCGCCGTACGGGACCTCGATGTCGTAGAGGAGCTCGAGGCCGTAGCCGTCGTCGGCATCCATTCCCGCGGTCACGGTGTACATCCTGGTGTACTCGGTGTACTCGGCGGTCATCAGGTAGCTTCCGCTGTTGGTCGTGTACTCGGACCAGCCGGAGAACTCGTACTCGATGTACTCGGTGGGCTCCCTGGTGGGGGTCTCGCCGGTGTACACGGGCGTCGTGCCGTAGTCGACGACCTCCGCGGACAGGATGGTTCCGTCGTAGTCGCACCAGACGATGACCACGGTTGCCGGCGCCTCCTCGAAGACCGCGACCACACTCGTGTCCGCGGCGAGGGTGACCGTTCCGGTGAACTCGGTGCCGTCCACTTCCCAGTGGGAGATGCGGTACTCGGTCGAGACGTCGCCAGTCTCCTCGGGCAGCGCGACAACGGTTATTCCGTTGATTTTGACCTGATAGTCCTCCACGACCAGCTCGGATCCGACGGGGGCGTTGACCAGATTAGCGTCCGGGACGCCGTTGACAGCCGATACGGAAACCGTGACGGTGTTCCTGGCCCAGATGGCGTAGAGCGTGACCTCCCCGACCTCGACAACGCTCTGGGAGTCGGCGTAGACCGGCGATCCGTCGGCGGACGTGGCCCATCCGACGAAGGTGTAGCTCTCGTTGGTGAACGCCACCGCGGAGAGCTCCGTCTCCTCGCCGTACGTCATGACCTGGACGGGCATGGTGCCCTCGCCGCCATTGGCGTCGAAGGACACGACGTAGGAATTCCCAGCGATGTCGAACACCGCCGTGATCTCCACATCGTCCTCAACCTTGTAGCCGTCCATTTCGTCCAACTCGACGCCGTCGACGATCCAGTGATCCAGGTAATAGGTGTACTTCTCGGTCGACTCCTCGGGCTCCGCGATGTACGTGACCGAGTCGTCGCCGTAGGTGAGCGTGATCTCGTAGCCGATAATGGAGACGACCGTGCCGTACGGGACCTCGACGGTCACGGAGGCGTATCCCCACGCGGGGTCGTTGACGTTGATCGTCAGATTATGTGTCTGGACCTCGGTCGTGTACACTGCGGTGTACACCGTGTCCTCCGTGACCTCCCCTATCACCGGAGACCATGAAAGCACCGTGGAGGTGACCTCCTGGCTCCATCCGGATAACGTGGACGAGGTCTCCGCGGTGTCGTGGTCCGGGATCTCGCCCGAATACGACGGCACTGTGCCGTACGCGACGCTCTCCTGCAGGAGGACGGTGCCGTCCGTATCCTGCCATGTGACCGTCACGGTCTTGGCCTGCCAGACTGGGTAGAGGGTGATGCTCGTGGCACCGGACGAGAGATAGTAGTAGGACTCGCCGACCTTGTATTCGGGAGTCGTGGCGTACTTGTCGGTGGACCAGCCGATGATCGAGTATCCGTCGCGTTCGAAGTATCTCAGCGTGGCATTCGTGGACAGGGGCGCTTCGGCGTAGGTTTTGAGCTGGTAGCTCTTCGTGACACTCCCGTCGGGAGTCGACAGGGTCAGATTGTAGTATTCACTCACCCAGACCGCGTAGAGCCTCAGGGGCGTGGTCCTGTCGGTGAATCCCGAGATCTCGTCCCCACTGTGATACACGATCTCCCCGTCGGGCTCCAGGGCCCATCCCTGGAGCGTATAGTCCTCGTAGTACCAGTGAGCACGTTCCACTGTGTTAGTGTACGTGTAGGTTTGGGCAGTGATACGGGTGCTATCGCCGAAGTTGGGATAGTAGATCACGAGACACCGCGGTTCCGAGTACTGGATGTAGCCCGTACCCACCCAGCAGGGAACGTAGGTGTTGGCAAGGGGGCAGTAGAAGGAATCGATTGTTTCGACCCAGTCGTTTGGATCCTCCAGAGAGTTTGCTATCACCGAGTCCCCCGGCGTGGTCACACACGTGTCCGATGTC
>JAUNYA010000130.1 GCA_030539565.1 Thermoplasmata archaeon
GTGGGTGGTGTGAGAGGGTCGGAACGGGAAGAACCCCGTTCCGCCCTACTCGATTTGAACTTTTCAGAGAACGCCCTTGGCCTTGGCCAGCTCGGCGTTGAGGACGGATCCGCCCGCCCCTCCCCTGAGGGTGTTGTGGGACATGGCGAACGCCTTGTAGTAGCCGTTGCCCTGTCTGAGCCTCCCGACCGTCACGGCCATGCCGCGGGCCCTGGCGGGCCTTCCCGCCATCGCGTCGAAGACGGGCTGGGGGCGGTTCTCCTCGTGCCTGACGATGATCGGCTGCACGGGGGCGGAGGGCAGGTTCAGCTCCTGGGGCTCGCCGCGGAAGGACACCAGGCACTTCTCGAGCTCCTCGAGGGTGGGCTGCTGCTCAATGTCGAGCACGAGCGACTCCAGGTGGCCGTCGACGACGGGGACCCTGGCGCAGTTGGCGATGACCTTGAACGGGGCGTAGTGGAAGTCGCCGTCGGAGTAGGTCCCGAGCATCTTGGCGAGCTCGGTCTCCATCTTCTCCTCCTCGTGGCTGATGAAGGGCACGACGTTCCCGACCGCGTCGAGGGAGGGGACTCCCGGGTATCCGGCGCCGGAAAGCGCCTGGTAGGTGGAGACGAAGACCTGCTTCAGCCCGTACGCCTGGTTGACGGCGTGCAGGGGCGCTGCGATGCCGGTGGACGAGCAGTTAGCGTTCGTCACGATGTAGCCGCCGGACTCGCCGTAGGTGGGCTGGTCCCTGACCGCGGACATCTGGTCCGGGTTGACCTCGGGGATGACGATGGGCACGTGGGGGTCCATCCTGTGGGAGCCCGCGTTGGTGAAGACCGCCACGCCGGCGTTGGCCAGCTCGGTCTCCGTGGGGCCCGCCAGGTCCGAGGGGATGCCGCTGAAGGCGATCCTGCAGTTGGCGGCGATCTTCTTGATGTCCATGGTCTCGATCCTGCGGTCCACGGTCTCGTCCAGGTACTCGTGGTCCCTGACCTTCAGGACGTCCCCGAGCCTCTTGCCCTGGGACCTCTCAGAGGCGTAGAGCCCCTCGATCTCGAACCACGGGTGGTCCTCCAGCATCTGGATGAACCTCTGACCGATCATACCCGTCGCACCAAGGACGGCAACGCTGATCTTGCTCATTTGGAAATGCACTCTCCGATGCGCGGTGATTCGCGCATCCTTATAAGAATGTGCGTCGGGCGGGACCTCGCTCCGAGGCGGAGCGGTTGATGAGGCTGGCGATGTAGCCGGCCCCGAACCCGTTGTCGATGTTGACGACGCTGACCCCGCTGGCGCAGGAGTTGAGCATCGCGAGAAGCGCGGCGACGCCTCCGAAGGACGCGCCGTATCCCACGCTGGTGGGCACCGCGATAACGGGGCACGACGCGAGGCCGCCGACCACGCTGGCCAGCGCCCCCTCCATGCCCGCCACGGCGACGATCGCCTTGGATGACATGACGTCCTCGGAGTGGGACAGCAGCCTGTGCAGGCCGGACACCCCGGCGTCGTAGATGCGGACGACGCTGTTTCCCAGAGCTTCAGCGGTGACGGCGGCCTCCTCGGCCACGGGGATGTCGCTCGTTCCGGCGGTGATGACCGAGACCTTCCCCCTGCGCTCCTCGGTGGGCTTGCCGGCGATGCCGACGCGGCTCACCTCGTCGTACTTCAGCGGCAGCCTCGAGGCCACGTGGTCCGCGGCCTCCCTGCTCATCCTCGTGATGATGACGGAGCCGTCGCCTCCCCTGAGGATCGACTCCGCGATGGACGCTATCTGCTCCGGCGTCTTGGTGGCGCCGAATATGACCTCCGGAACGCCCTGGCGGATGCCGCGGTGGTGGTCCACCTTGGCGAACCCCATGTCCTCGAAGGGCTCCATCCTCATGCGGAGCGCCGCGTCCTCCGGCCTGACGGCGCCGGACGCGACCTCCTCCAGAAGCCTCCTCAGGCCGGCCTCGTCCATCCCTGGTCACCTCCGACACGGTGACCTCGGAGAACCAGGGCGCGATGGCCTCGCGGATCTCGTCCAGGCGCCTGATCCCTTCGTCCCTCTGGGACGCGGTGAACTCCAGCCTCGCCGGCCCTCCGTCGGTCCTGACCCTGAAGCCGACGAACCCGAGGGCGCCTATGGCGTCCTCGCTGTTGCCGACCCTCTCGATGAGCTCCGGCGTGATGCGCACGCCGGTCTGGATCCTGGTGGCGAGGCAGGAGTTGGACAGCTTGTTCCAGGTGTCCAGCCTCTCCGATCTGGACAGCCTCCTGATTTGGCTCTTGGTGAGCCCGGCCTCCCTCAGCGGGGAGCGGATCCCCATCTCCGCCAGGGCCTTCATGCCGGGGCGCTCCTCCACGGGGTCCGACGCGTTGGTGCCGTCGGCGACCACGTCGTAGCCGAGCTCGTGCGCCTTGGCGACGATCGCCCCGAACATCGCCTGCTTGCACCTGTAGCACCTGTCCGGGCCGTTGGAGACGAGACCGTCGATGGACATGGCGTCAACGTCGATGACGACGGGCTCCAGTCCCTGCGACCTGCAGAACCTCTCCGCGGACTCGACCTCCCCGTGGCAGGCGAGCTGGGAGCGTATGATGATGGGCACCACCTCGGCGTGCATCTTCGCCGCCTCGTGGACGAGGAACGTGGAATCGGTCCCGCCCGAGCAGGCTACGACGACGCGGTGGTTCTCCCTGAAGAAGGACTCGAGGCTCCTTTTGTTGAGGCTCACGGCGCCCCTCACGCATGTGCGCGTAGATAAAATCAGCCCTGTCTGTCGGGGTCCAGCACGATGTCGTTGGAGCCGGCCTTCCTGCACATGTTCTTGGAGAGCATCCCGCACTCCATCCACGCC
>JAUNYA010000025.1 GCA_030539565.1 Thermoplasmata archaeon
TGTTCAGGGAGCTGTACAACGCCGGCATCCGCCTGAACCAGAAGAAGCCCGACGTCGTCATCACGTCGTCGGACCACGGCGGCATCCTCGTGAAGCCCACGCTGAAGCTCACCAAGATCGACGTGGAGACGATCAAGGACATGACCGCCGCCTACGGCCACATCAACGCCACCGTCGTCGTCAGAGAGGACATCAACGTCGAGCAGATGCTGGACGTGCTGGCCGGGAACCGCGTGTACATCAAGGCGGTCATGGCGATCAACAAGGTCGACCTGGCCAAGCCCGGCGAGCTGGAGGCCGCCCTGGACATGCACAAGGACTACAAGTGCGTCCCCATATCCGCGGCAACCGGACAGAACATCAAGGAGCTCCAGCAGACCCTGTACGACACCATCGACATGATCCGCATCTACCTCAAGCCGCAGGGCCAGGAGGCGGACATGGACATCCCCCTTATCGTCAAGAGGGGCAACAGCATCGGCGACGTCTGCGAGCTCATCCACCGCGACTTCAAGAACAACTTCCGCTACGCGATGATCTGGGGCAAGAGCGCCAAGTTCCCCGGCCAGACCGTGGGAATGGAGCACATCGTGGCCGACGAGGACGTGGTGTGCATCATCGTGAAGAGATGATCGCAGGAACTCGTCCCCGAACGCCTTGTTCCGACACAGCACTATCCTCGAACGCCCTCCATTGGCCTTCTCGATGCGAGGGGCCGGAGACCCGTTCTTCCGCATGACCTCGGCCACGCATCCCGTCTCCAGAGCGTCCTTTTTACTGGAATCTACGGACCTAAACTCGAACGAGACACGTCTGTGCCCAATCGTCACGGTCACTGGCTCCCCACTGCCCCAGTCGTTTCCGGACACCGCCACGTTCAGGGCCCATTCAAGTGCCTCCGGCGGATAGGTCGTGACTCTGCGGGCATATGCAGTCCCATCCACCTTGTACGTCCTGTATGTGACCGCCAGGTTGTTCAGAGCTCTGGATGCCTATTCCGCCTGCTCGTCGATCCCGCCGTAGAACCTGCATGTGAGGGGATTCTGCGGGAAATCGCATTCCAACACTATCCCGGGGAAACCGCCTGCAGCCTCGACGGGCGTAATAGATTCCATGAGAATACTGGATGGGGTGTATTGCTTTAAGACTATCGAAATCGGAATTCAATCATGCATCATCATTATCAACATTGGGGCCGATGCCCCGGCATGGCAAAGAAGGATCTGATCTCCGTCTCTGACATGGAGGAGGAATGGCCCGGCCTCGTGGACCTGGCCATCAAGCTGAAGGCGGAACGCGGGAACCACAACGCCCCCCTCAAGGGCAAGACGCTGGCGATGATTTTCGAGAAGCCCAGCACCCGCACCAGGATCTCGTTCGACGTCGCGATCACCGAGCTCGGGGGGCACGCACTCTACATCGACGAGTCCAAGATGCAGCTCGGAGTCCACAGCGAGACCGTGGAGGACACCGCCCGCGTCATGAGCAGGTTCGTCCACGGCATCATGTACCGCGCGTTCGACTACAAGATGATGGACAAGTTCGGGGAGTACGCGACATGCCCGGTCATCAGCGGACTGGACAACCTGGAGCACCCCTGCCAGGCCCTGGCCGACATGGTCACCATCAAGGAGAAGCTCGGCGGCTTCCGCGGCAAGAAGCTGGTGTACCTCGGGGACGGCAACAACGTGTGCAACTCCCTGCTCTACGCCTGCGCCATCATGGGCATGGACATGGTCGCCTGCTGCCCCGCGGTGCGCATGCCCAACGCCGAGATCATGTGGAAGGCGTCCAAGATCGCGGAGAAGAACGGCTCCCAGATCATCGCCTCCCACGACCCGAAGGACGCCTGCATCGACGCCGACGTCCTCTACACGGACACCTGGGTGTCCATGGGCGACAGCACCCCCGAGGAGGAGGCCATCAAGCTGTTCCACGACTACCAGATCAACGAGGACCTGCTGAAGATCGCCAAGCCCACCTGCATCGTCATGCACTGCCTCCCCGCCCACAGGGGCCAGGAGATCACCGCGGACGTCATCGAGGGCCCGCAGAGCGTCGTGTTCGACGAGGCCGAGAACAGGCTCCACGCCCAGAAGGCGGTCCTGTACACGCTCCTGAAGGACCAGTGAGTCCTTCCCCAACCAACTTACCGACGAGCAATCGTCGGGATTCTTGTTCTTTTACAACAATTGGAATGGAAATTTTTTCGTTTTTTGAAAATTTTTTAATTACAAATGATGTTATATAGCAAGTATGTGATTACGTGGTGATTGCCATGACTGGGAGAATGGTCCTTCGTGAGATGTACCTGAGCAGACTGAGGGAAATGCGCGGGCTGTTCTCTGTGGCCAAGGTGATCATGGGCATCAGGAGATGCGGCAAATCAACCCTGTTGGGACAATACATCTCCGAGCTTCTCGAGTCCGGAGTTCCCGAGAGCGACATTATTTCGATTGACTTCAACGAACCCTCGAATCAGCATCTTCATGACATCAAAGCCCTGAATGCTCATCTTCTCGAAGTGATTCCGACAGATCATCCTTCGTATCTGTTCCTTGACGAGGTCCAGCTCGTGAAGGGATGGGAAAGAACCGTGGCAGGCCTGTGCGACAGAGGGAATGTAGACATCTACATCACGGGTTCTAACGGACACCTTCTGTCGAACGAACTCACGACGATGATCACGGGACGCTATGTCGAGATCCCCATGTTGCCACCATCGTTCCATGAGTTCGTGGCACTCTACGAAGACGAGGCGGACAGGAACAAACTACTGGACATGTATCTTCATGACGGGACCGTTCTTCTGACAGATCCGTTCATGTATCCCACAACCCGCACCGACCTCCTGAAAGGATTGAGCGACTCGATAATCGTCGAGGACATCTCCTCTCGCGAATCGACCCCCAATCCGAACACGACCCGGAAGATTGCCAGATTCCTGTTCTCCAACATCGGGAACGAAACCAGCATCTCCAAAATCGCCGAGGGCATAGGATCATCCAGCCCAACCGTCGAGAAGTACATCGATGCACTGCTGGCGGCTGGCCTCTTCATGTATGCCGAGAAGTACGATATAGTGGGTTCCAAGCTCCTTAGGACCAATGGCAAATACTATGCCACCGACATGGGCCTCCGCAGGGTGAACCTCAATCAGCATGAGTTGAAAGATCTCAGTCGTCCCATCGAGAATCTCGTTTTCCTGGAACTGATACGGCGCGGATATGAGGTGTGCGTTGGTAGCTATCGGGGCAGAGAAATCGATTTTCAAGCAACCAGAGGCGACACTACCGAGTACTTCCAGGTATGCCAGACGATGCTGTCCGAGGATACGCGCGAACGCGAGTTCCGCTCACTGGACGACATGAAGAACAGCATCCCCAAGACCATCATCACCGGAGATGCGATCGGTCTGGGCAATTTCGGTGGCATACGCGTGGTCAATCTCATCGATTGGCTATTGGACGACGGCACCACCCCGAGAGTCGTCCCTGCTCCCACATCGTGGCGCATAGGCCGGATCTCGATTGCAAACGACCGAGCGTGTCATCGAAACAAGTGACTCCACCGTGTCTCAGGTGGGATCGTAATACATGTTATATGACAAGTATTAAATTTAAAATTTTTTCAATTTCTAAAAATTTTTAAATTCCATTTATTGTTGTATAACAACAATATGGATGACCAGATCATGGGAATCCAATAGAGAACACAGAATGAACAGGGTTCCCCGCCCGGAGGCGGGTAAGTGGTTTATGGATGAAGAACCCGCGATCAAGCGAGGTTCTTGATGGTCTTGACGAAGGCCTCCATGTTGGCGTCGGGGGTGGCGACGGCGATACCGCATCCGGAGGACAGGACGTTGAATCCAGCCTTGGCGGAGCGGGTAGCTCCCTCGACGACCTCCTCAGGGGTGCCCTGGAACAGGGGCCTGACGGATCCGACGTTTCCAACCAGGACGGTCTTGCCGCCGACCTTGGCGACAGCGTCCTCGGGCTTGACCTTCTCCTCGATGGACAGTCCGGTGACTCCGGTGGCGGCCATCTGGTCGAGGATGGGCAGGGTGTCTCCGCAGATGTGCAGGACGGTGTACTTGCCCTCCCTGGGCTTCAGGGCGGTCTTGACGTGCTTTCCGGCTGCCTCCTCGAACATGTCGGGGGCCAGCATGTCGGTGGAACCGGAGGGCTCCGAGCACTGGACGACATCCGCACCGGCGTCCATCAGGGCGTGGGTGTAGGCGGTGACGTAGGGGTTGACGGCCTCGACCCACTTGTCGACCTCCTCGGGGGCCATCATCATTCCGAAAACGAGGTTCTCGGTGTTGACGAGGTTTCCGGTGAGGGTGAAGGGTCCGGTGTTTCCGGCGACGACGGCGTACTCCTCGCCGTGGGTCTTCTTCATGATTCCCATGGCCTCGATGGCGACGGCAACCCTTCCCTTGCTGAGGAACTCCTCAACGGGCATGATGTTGGCGGGGTCGTCGTACTCTCCCATCATGGGGTCGAACTTGAAGGGGTGCTCCTTGATCATAGGGGCGGCGTCCTTCTTGTCGACCTGGACGCGGGCGCCCATGGTCTCGGACTCGGCAGTGAGACAGAAAGGAGCCCTGACGCACTCGAAGCCGAAGACATCGGCCTGGGCGCATCCCAGCTTAGCCATGAGCTGGGCATCCTTGTGGGCCTCGGGCCACGCGGCGCCAACCTTGTCCATCTGGCCGATGGTGGCGGACTGGGTGAAGATGGCCACGGGGGGCCTGTCCAGGGATTCCTGTTTCATCGCTGCGAGTACTCTCTCTTTAGGAGTCATTGTCATGATAAGTTCTCCTGCGTGCGGATAGTCCTTCTTCCTTATTAAAAGAAACGGCCCCCGTCGTCAGCTCTTACCGAGACGCATCCCGCGCTGGGCGAGTCCAGCGTAATAATTGCCTGAAATGGATGTATCTTCCAACAGAACAGCCCGCTCGGACCTTAACGTCGGACAGCGTGCGGAGGGTCCCGAGGTCCATGAGGCCCATGTCCGTGACGCCGTAGATCTCGGCCTCGGCGTAGTCGCTCGCGCGGAGCGCCGGGGCCATCACGCACTGCTCGTCGAGGACCAGGTCGTTGCCGGACGAGAAGGGGCTGAACGGCGGTATGACGATGACGCCGTCCTTCTCGGCGTGGACGAAGCACTGTATCTTCATCCCGCCCCCGACGGCGCCCGGGATCCTCACGGACGGATGCTCGTGGCCGATTATCACCGGGCGGACGCCGGAGTCCTCGTGGCCGTGCTCCAGGCGGTAACCCATCACGTCGATGTGGTCCACCGCGAGGATCCCCATGTCCGAGATGATGTTCTGGATGTAGTTGTCGTGGTTCCCCTTCACGACGACGACCTGGGCGTCCTCCGCGATCAGTCCGACGATCCCGCGGACCTGCTCCCTCTCCTCGCGGCCGGCGCGGCGGAAGTCGTGCTTCACATCCCCCAGCAGAACGACCCTCTCGGGCTCGTAGCGGGACATGATGTCGTTGAGTGCGTCGCGGATCGAGCCTGTGTTGAGCCTCGGAAGGTAAAGGCCGTCCTGCTCCAGGGCGCGCTCATAGCCCAGGTGCAGGTCCCCTATGACGACCGTGGGGCCGTCGTCCAGGACCAGGCACTTGTCGTTGGTGATGCGCACACCCGGGCGGATCTCGAGCGATCTCATGACGGGGGACGATTGGGAAAGCGAAGGAAAAAGGTTGGGTCGCCGCCGACTCTCCCCAGAGGGCGGTTCATCCCACGGCCTGTTGGTTTAGTGCTCTGACGGCATGGAGCCGTTGAGAGGCTGCCCGCAGGAGGGGCACATGGAGAACGGATACAGAGTCGAAATCTCGCCTCCACAGTAGGTGCATCTCATGATGGACTGAATCACCTGACCCACCTTAAAGGAGGGTGTCGATACCAGTCATACTGGTAAGAACAACCCTGGATTGTTGGATGAATCGCAGCGTGTTGACATGCCCGGAACAGCCAGCCGGGATCCAGTTTTCATCCGATTATGGCCGTTTCATGTCGTTTCCGTACGGTTTCCCGCAGTTTGTATTCTGTTCAGAATATTATTTTCAAAAATAGTTATATACACAACCATAGTTTTCCTATCAGAAATGTGTAGAATGGATCCGGACAACGGAGCCTCGATATGAGGCATGAGGCCTGATTCACGAAAAAACGACCCGAAGGAGGAAGAAAGATGTACTAAATCCCAGGAAAAACGACGAAGAAACCGATTAAGGATCTGCGAACGCCGGGCTGCGCGGACGAGGGGAGGGGGACGAGACCCCGTCTCGGATCCGCGGCCCGTTGACAGGAGAGTGATGAGGATCGAAACAGAAGAGCACCTCGCAACCAAGGCTCATTTCCTCCAAACCCCTTGAAACCACTTCCAAATTATTCTCGCCCGCATGGGCATTTCATTCTTGATTCTGGCTCATAAGGGATTCCACTCATTTCTGATTCTCGATTCCGTGTTTTCATCCAACAAATATTCTTTATCGAATTTTTCTGTCAATTCGAATTATATACACAATCATATATTTCCTATCTGAAATACAGTAAATGTATTCTGACATCGGATCGCGGCACCCCCGCGCCGATGGAAAGAGAGGGAGAGAAACAAATGGCGAAAGAGCAGATATTCGAGGACCTCGCGAACGCGGTAGTGAACCGCGATGCAGGACTCGCGAAGAACACGGCGGAGCTGGCACTCGCCGAGGGAGTGGATCCCGTCGAGGCGATCAACGAGGGCCTCGTCAGAGGGATGAATGCGGTGGGCGAGAGGTTCGCCGCGAGGCAGGTATACCTGCCGCAGGTGCTCGCATCGTCGAGGAGCCTGTACGCCGGACTTGACGTGCTGCTCCCCGCGATCCCGACCGACAGGCTCACCGGCGCGAAGAAGGCCGGGACCGTGGTGGTCGAGGGCGACGTGCACGACATCGGCAAGAACATCCTCAGAACGCTCCTCACCGCGAGCGGATACGTGGTCACCGACCTGGGGAAGGACGTGCCCTCCGACGAGGTCGCCGAGAAGGTCAGGGAGGAGAGCCTCGACGTGCTGTGCGTCTCCACGATCATGAGCCCCACCATGGAGAGGATGCCCGAGATCATCGACCTGCTCAAGGAGAACGGCGCCCGCAGCCACGTGACGGTGACGATCGGGGGCCCTCCGACGTCCCACTCGTTCGCCGAGAGGATCGGCGCCGACCACAGGGACGACAACGCCCAGGACGCGGTGGACTGGCTGAGGTCGGTACAGTGACAGAGCTCACGCCTTACGAGAGGGCGGTCAACACGATCTTCAACGAGAAGGTCGACGAGCTCGCCGCGTACCCGATCGCCTGCGGAGTCCTCCGCAAGCTCCTGCCCGGGACCGTCACCTACAGGGAGTGGGCCTCCGACCCGGAGGTCTGCGCCAGGGCCTTCGTCGAGGGGTACAACACCTACAGGTTCCCCTTCACCGTGGCGCTCGTGGATCTCTCGCTGACAGCCAGCGACCTCGGCGCCCACGTGAGGATGGACACCGAGAACACCCCGTTCGTCGACAAGCCCGTGATCAACGACCTGGAGGACTACGAGAGGATCCAGGCCCCGGACGTGCACCAGGGCCGCGTGGGGAAGATGCTCAAGATGAACGAGATCCTCGCCAGGGAGCTCAGGGAGAAGAGCTTCACGATCTCCTTCCTCGAGGGGCCCCTGCTCACGCTGTCGCAGTCCGCCGGCGCCGAGAGGCTCTTCATGGACATGTACGACGACCCGTCCGCTGTGCACAGGGCCCTCTCGGAGATCACCACCATGTGCGTGGACGGCGCCAACGCCGTCGGCGAGACCGGGATGCAGGCCCTGTGCTGGGACTACCTCTGGGCCAACTACTCTTGCCTGGGGGACTCCGAGTACGCGGAGTTCGAGGCGGACAAATACGCCAAGGCGTGCAACGAGGCCACCGTCAAGGCCGGCCTGGGGTTCGGCATACACAACTGCGCCGACCTCCCCCACCTAGACACGCAGATCAGGAAGTTCAAGCCGCAGGTGTACTCGCTCGCCTACTACCCGCTGGTGCCGGACAGCCTGTCCGCCGCCGAGGTCATCGACAGGGGCTACGCCGACGACTGCGCCGTATTCGGGAACATCGACCCGCAGCTGTTCGTCAGGGGCACGAGGGAGCAGATCGCGCAGGCCACCGCGTCCGTCACGCAGGAGGTCAAGACCGCCCTGTGCAGGAGGGGGCTGAACTCGCACTTCGGCATCGCGTCCGGCTGCGAGGTCCCGCCGGACTTCGAGACCAAGCTGGAGAACATCCAGGCGGTCATGGACACCGTCCACGAGCACGGCAGGTTCCAGTGAGGGGTCCGCATGAGCAGCACCTACTTCGACGTCATGAGGACGTACGGCTTCTCGAACAGCTCCACCGCGTCGGTGAGGAGGTCGTTCACCTGCCCCCGGTGCGGGTTCGAGTTCTCGCTGGTCTACGCCAGGACCTTCGCCTGCAGGGGATGCCCGGACGCGGCCCGCGGGTGCCAGAAGGTCAGGTGCGCCAGGTGCGACGCCGAGTTCCCGATCCGCTCGTCCGCCGACGTGTTCGGCAAGGTCCAGGAGAGGACCCTCTCGGACCACATGGGCTGGATACTGGCCGACCGCAACGCCGGCCTGGGCCTGGTTTCGGACAAGCGCCGACGGCAAACCACAGAAACGGCTTACGCCGGGAGGCGGGACCCTCCCGATTCACGCTTCACCACAGGATGATACAGATGAGGATAGGACTCGGATTCGACACCGGCGGCACGTACACCGACGCCGTCATCATGGACCTCGACGAGACGAGGATACTCTGCAAGGCCAAATCGCCAACCACGCGCGAGGACCTGTGCATTGGGATACGCGGGGCGCTGGCCGCCCTGGACCAGGACCTGCTGAAGGACGTGGGCGTCGTGTCGCTCTCGTCGACCCTTGCGACGAACTCCGTCGTCGAGGGGAAGGGCGCCAGGGTCGCGCTCGTCAGCATCGGCTACGACTACGACGGCTCCTGCCCGGTCGACTTCACGGTCACCGTGGCAGGGGGCCACAAGCTCCGCGGCGAGGAGGCCGCCCCTCTGGACGAGGAGGCGGTCAGGAGGTTCCTGGAGTCCGTGCGCGGCCGTGTGGACGGCGTCGCCATAGCCGGATACCTGGCGGTCCGCAACCCGGACCACGAGAACCGCGTGCGCGACATGGCGGAGGAGATCCTCGGCCTGCCCACGGTGTGCGGCCACGACCTGTCCTCCGGACTCGGCTTCAGCGAGAGGGCGGCCACCTGCGTGATGAACGCCAGGCTCATCCCCGTGGTCTGCGACCTCATCGAATCCGTGAAGAAGGTGCTGTCCGAGCACGGGATAAGCGCTCCGCTGATGATGGTCCGCGGGGACGGCTCCATGATGGGCGAGGAAGAGGCCCGCCACCGCCCGGTGGAGACGATCATGTCCGGCCCCGCCGCGAGCCTGATCGGCGCCATGGTCCTCTCCGGCAAGAGGGACGCCATCGTCATGGACATGGGAGGCACCACCACCGACATCGGAATCCTCAGGGACGGGAAGCCCAGGCTGGAGCCCGAGGGCGCCATCCTCGGGGGCATCCGCACCAGGGTCCTGGCCGCGGAGATCTCCACGTCCGGTATCGGAGGGGACAGCAGGATCGTCGTGGCCAACGGGAAGCCCGTGCAGACGGCGCTCAGGGTCATGCCCCTGTGCTTCGCCGTGCAGAGGTGGCCGAGGATCAAGACGTCCCTGGAGGCCCTGTCCGCGGTGAAGCCGCCGTCATCGTCCACCCAGGACGCGGACTCCGTGGTCCTGGAGTCGGAGTTCCTGAGGACGCTCCGCAAGCCCGCGGACACCAGGGATTTCTCGCCCACGGACCTGGCCGTGCTCGACACGCTGGCCGAGGAGCCGAAGACGATACGCGAGATCGCCGAGGCCGTCGGCGTACACCCGTACATGCTCAACGTCAGGAGGCTCGAGAGCCTCGGGTTCGTCCAGAGGATCGGGTTCACCCCCACGGACATGCTCCACGCGCTCGGCGAGCTCTCCCAGTTCGACGCGGAGGCCTCGAAGGCCGCCGCCGACTACCTCGCCAGGGCCGCCAGGGTCCCCGTGGACGGGTTCCTCGCCACCTGCAGGGAGATGATCAGGGAGAAGCTGTGCACCGAGCTGCTGAAGGAGCTGGTCTCCGAGGAGATCGGATCCACCGCGTTCGGGCCGGCCGGAGAAGACCTTCTGAGGAAGGCCATCGCCGGAACGCCCGGGAGGGACTACGGATGCTCGATCAGGGTCGGGAAGCCCATCATAGGCATCGGAGCGCCGGTGAGCTCGTACATCCCCGCCGTCGGGGAGACGTTCGGTGCTGAGGTGGTCATCAACCCGGACTCCGACGTGGGGAACGCGATAGGCGCCATCAGCTCCTCGATCTCCGAGTCCATCTCCGTCCTGATACGCCCGGCATTCATCGGCGCGGAGGAGGGATTCACGGCCTTCTCCAAACTGGGGAAGACCGAGTTCACGACCCTGGATGAGGCCGTCACCGCTTCCGTGGCGACCGCGACCGCCGCCGTGACCGAGGAGGTCAGGCGCAGCGGCGCGGGCAACGTCACCGTAACGGTGGACCGCCGCGACAAGGAGTTCGACTACGGCGACACCGGGAACAGGACGCTGCTCGAGGTGGAACTCACCGTCACCGCGGCCGGCAGGCCGGAGCAGTTCCTAGCTAGCTGATCCGCCCTCCGGACACTTTTCCAAACAGCTTACCGTCCCGCGTGGGCGGGTCCCCCTTCTCCAACACTCTATAATGAAATCGATAGAATCCTACCCACCTTCTGTAAAATATATTTATATAATATACAAAGTGAGTTGCATCATGACAAATCTGGATTTTTGGGAGTTTGCGACAGTTTAAACTTTCATAATTGGCGTGTTTTGTCCGTTTCATTGGTTTCTTTAAATACTAAACTACTCTAAAAATAGTAGCAAATCAAAAAATTACTGGATGATATATCCATCCATGTATGTCCGTTAAATACCTCCAACGTGGATGAATGAATCACCCCAAAAAGGAGGCTTAACAAATGAGCAAGGAACAGATTCTGGAGGATCTCGCCAACGCGGTCATCAACTGCAAGGCGGATCAGGCTAAGGCTGCAGCAGAGCAGGCGCTCGCCGAGGGAGTCAACCCCGTCGAGGCCATCAACGAGGGACTCGTCAAGGGAATGTCCGTCGTGGGCGAGAGATACGCCGCCCACCAGGTGTACCTGCCCCAGGTCCTCGTGTCCTCGAAGTGCCTGTACGCCGGTCTCGACATCCTCATCCCGGCCATCCCCAAGGACGACCTGGCCAACTCGAAGAAGGCCGCAACAGTCGTCGTCGAGGGAGACGTCCACGACATCGGGAAGAACATCGTCAAGACCATGCTGACCGCCGGTGGCTTCGTCGTCACCGACCTCGGAAAGGACGTGCCCTCCGCGACCGTCGCGAGCACCGTCAAGGACAACGGAATCGACGTGCTGTGCATGTCCACCCTCATGACCCCCACCATGGACAGGATGCCGGAGATCATCGACCTCCTCAAGGAGAACGGCACCCGCTCCGCCTGCACCGTCACCATCGGCGGACCCCCCACGTCCCCCAACTTCGCCTCCGAGATCGGAGCCGACCACAGGGACAACAACGCGCAGGACTGCGTCAACTGGCTGAAGGCGATGTGAGATGAAGGAGATGACACCCTTCGAGAGGGCCGTCGCCACGCTCAACAACGAGCAGGTCGACGAGCTCCCCGCATACCCCCTGGCATGCGGAGTGTGCAGGAGGCTCCTCCCCGGCAACGTCACGTACAAGGAGTGGGCTTCCGACTCCAACCTGTGCGCCCAGGCGTTCGTGGAGGGCTTCAACACCTACAAGTTCCCGTTCACCGTGACGCTGGAGGACCTGTCCGTCACCGCCCACGACCTCGGAGCCCACGTGAGAATGGACACCGAGAACACCCCCTTCGTGGACGGCCACATCATCCACAGCATGGAGGACTACGAGAAGATCCAGTGCCCCGACATCACCAAGGGCCGCACCGGACAGCTGATCGGCATGAACAAGATCGTCGCCGAGAAGCTGAAGGGCAAGACCTTCCTCATCGCGTTCCTCGAGGGACCCCTCCTGACGCTGTCGCAGTCCGCCGGGGCGGAGCAGCTGTTCATGGACATGTTCACCGAGCCGGGGCCCATCCACAAGGCCCTCGACCAGACCACCAGGATGTGCGTGGACGCCGTCGAGGCCATCGGCGAGACCGGTGTCGACGGCATGTGCTGGGACTACCTCTGGGGCAACTACTCCGTCCTGGGGGACGCCGAGTACGGCGAGTTCGAGGGCGACAAGTACGCCAAGCAGACCAACGAGGCCACCCGCAAGGCCGGCCTCGGACTCGGCATCCACAACTGCTCGGACATACCCCACCTGGAGACCCAGATCAAGAAGTTCGGCGTCGACGTCTACTCGCTCGCCTACTACCCCCTGGTCCCCGAGTGCCCCACGGCCACCAAGGTCATCGAGGACGGCTACGCGGACAACTGCACCATCTTCGGTAACCTCGACCCGCAGCTCTTCATGAGGGCCACGGCCGAGAAGACCGCCGAGGAGACCAAGAACCTCTGCCAGGAGGTCAAGACCGCCCTGTGCAAGAGGGGACTGAACTCGCACTTCGGCATCGCCTCCGGATGCGAGGTCCCGCCCGACCTCGAGACCAGGATGGAGAACGTCCAGGCCGTCATGGATGCTACGCACCAGTACGGCAAGATGGAGTACTGAGGGGCGACGGGATGAGCACGTACTTCGACGTCATGAGATCCTACGGGTTCTCGAACAACTCCACCGCGTCGGTGAGGAGGTCGTTCACCTGCCCCCGGTGCGGGTTCGAGTTCTCGCTGGTCTACGCCAGGACCTTCGCCTGCCAGGGATGCTCCGAGGCATCGCGCGGCTGCCCCAAGGTCAGGTGCGCGAAGTGCGACGCTGAGTTCCCCCTCGAATCTTCCAAGGACGTGTTCGGCAAGGTCCAGGAGAGGACGCTGGCCGACCACATGGGGTCGTTCCTCACGACCCGCAACCAGAACCTCGGCGTCTCCTCGGAGAAGCGCCGAGGTCATCCCCCCGAAACGCCTTCCCAAACGACTTCCTGTTTTCCTCCCAAGGGGCGCCGGCCGGGTCTGTCGGCCGGATGCCCCTGCCTGTCCCCGGGATCATCCGAGGGAGTACTTCGATGCGGGAACGGAGATCTCGAACGCCGCGCCCCTGGGGCGGTCGGCGCACCTTATCGAGAATCCGGACACGGAGACGATGTTGTAGATCAGGAACATCCCGAACCTGCCGTCGTAGACCATGTCGAAGATCTTCGGCCTGACCTCGGGGTCGATGCCGCAGCCGTTGTCCTCGTAGATGATCGTGAGGCCGCCGTCCTGGATGGCGCACCTGATGGATATCTCCGTGACGTAGTCGCCGTGCATCGCCGAGTTGGAGAACAGCTGGCGGAACACGGACGGGAACGCCGGGTCCGCCAGGACCTTGATCCCGTTGGTGCGGATGCTCACCTTGATGTCCGCCGAGAGCGTGACGTTCCTGGCGGAGCGTATCGCGTCCTCCAGGTCGATCCAGATCGCCGGCATCATGCCCACGTTCTTGTAGTCGGACATGAAGTTGATCGTCTCGTTCACCCTCGCGACAGCATCCGAGAAGTCCTTCCCCTCCGTGGCTCCGCCGATCAGCAGGCCGGGGCGGGCCTCCAGGAGGCTGTCCAGGACGGGGCCCTCCAGGATGGAGACGTGCTCCTTCATGCTCGAGGTGGCCTGGTCCATGCTCTTGAGGTCGGTGATGTCGTTCATGACCACCGTGAACCCGGGGTGCATGCCCTCCTGGCCCTGGGTGCTGTACACCGCGACGGAGTAGTTCCTCTCGCGCTCCCCTATCCTCGCGGACAGGGCGCCCTTGACGGTCATGCCGCCGTGGGTGCGCAGGCGGTTGACGAGGTCGGACACGCTCTGGACCTGCCCGTTCATGACGTCGTCCAGCTTCACCGGGAGCTCCAGCTCCGGGTCGATGCCCAGGATGCGGTGCCCCATGCGGTTGGTGAACGCCAGGTCCATGTCGGTGGTGATGAACGCCAGCCCGATGGGCCCGATGTCGGTGAGCTCGCGGACCACCTGCGCCGGGGCGGTGGCCTTCAGCATGCTCTCGCGCTTCGCGAACGTCGCGAAAACCTCGCCCATGAACAGGGAGAACTGCTTCTCGTCGGCGCTGGTGTACTCGTCGGCCTTGTTGCCCACCCCTGCGGTCCCCATGATGGCGCCCTCGGACGAGAATATCGGGATCATCAGCAGCCTCTTGAGGCGCATGTGTCCCTCCGGTGTGCCCTTCTTGAGGAGCCTGCGGTCGCCCTCGTAGTCGTTGATGATGATGGACCTCCCGTTGCGTATCGGATCGCCCCACACGCCGGTGGCGTCCAGCTGGAACTCGACGGGGTAGTTGGTCATGTCGCAGCGCTTCATGGCGCCCCTGGACCAGGCCAGCATCCTCAGGACCCTGCGCTCCCTGTCGTAGCTGGCGACGAACCCGGCCTCGCTCCTGGTGAGCTTGACGGCGGTCTCCAGCGAGTAGTTGATGATGTCGGACAGGTCGTGGGTCTGGGCCATCCTGGCGATCTCGATGACGGCCTCCAGGCGCTTCTCGTTCACTGCGCGGTCCGCCTTGGACCTGGAGCGCTCCGACGCGATGACCGCAAGCTGGCAGATCTCCCTGAAGTAGTCCATGGGGTCGGCGGTGCTGCGGTCCACGTATCCGGCGACGCCCCCGTTGATCGCGATGCCCAGGGTCTCCTTGTCGATGGACTTGGATACGAGCAGAATCGGCTGCGACAGCCCGGCGCGGTCCATGGACCTCATCATGTCGCTGATGTCGACAGCCTCGGAGTGGTCCAGGAGTATGACGTCCACCGCCTCCGTCTCCATCGCCTCCACGGCCTTCTTGGGATTCTTGACCGGGATCACGTTGATGGATGATTCCAGATGGGGGATGAACTTCAGCGACAGCGTGGTGAAACCGGAGTCCGCGCTGACCAGGAGCATGTTGTACATATTATCGACCGTCCGGGCCGTCGGCCCTAATGCTAGGACAACGCCAGACGGACTGATAATGGTGCCGACCGCCGGAGGTCTGCCCTCCCTATAATAGAGATTATACAATAAGGAAAACGGAGGCGGAGGGTCCCGGACAGAACAGACCGGAGCTCCGAGGCACCGTCCGTCCCGGGATCGGTTTTCCGGACTTTTCCCGCTGATCGGCGGGCATCAGCATCCGTCCCGACTTGGATGCTCCATCCGACCAATTACCCATAAAATGGACGGGACGGGGCTTTTCACAATGAGGATTACCCACCCCCGGTACGGCTGTTCCTCTAGCTTTTTTAGACCGAAATGGACATTTTCGGTTATTTTTGACCAGTTAATTATTTATATCAGTGGCTAAAACTAATGAAATTTACGAACAGTTGGATACGACAAGAATTCTTTATGTTAGCTGTTAACATCGCTAAAAATCGCGTTTCTTTAAATACTATCCAACTAAAAAAATTGTAGAAAGGCCCGAAACGTGGGATACATTATCCATCCATCGTCTCCGGTTAAATATGGTCGAAGGAAATCATTACTCAAACACATTACAAAAAGGAGGAATAAACCATGAGCAAGGAACAGATTCTCGAGGATCTCGCCAACGCGGTCATCAACTGCAAGGCGGATCTCGCAAAGACATCAGCTGAGAAGGCCCTCGCCGAGGGCGTCAACCCCGTCGAGGCCATCAACGAG
>JAUNYA010000026.1:0-15361 GCA_030539565.1 Thermoplasmata archaeon
CCACTGCGGCGAGGTCACGGACATCTTCAAGTCCGGCGGAGGCGAGAAGGCCGCGAAGGAGCTCAACGTCCAGTTCCTCGGCAAGGTCCCCATCGAGCCCGGCGTGGTCGAGAGCGGCGACAAGGGCCTGCCCGTCGTCCTGAACTACCCCGAGTCCGCGTCCGCGAAGGCCTTCAAGGGCATCGTCGACAGGATCGTCAAGACGGTAGAATGAGGATCATCGTGGTGTCGGAGGGGGAGTCCCTGGACTCCTACGTGGCCGACGATTTCGGCCACGCCCCCTGCTTCCTGCTGGTGGACTCGGACACGCTGGACTACAGCGTGATAGTCAACGAGTTCATGGACTCGGAGCAGGGCGCCGGCATGGCGGTCGCCAGGGCCATCGCGAGCCTGAAGGTGGACGCCGTGATCACCGGCGGCATCGGGATGCACGGGGTGCAGATCCTCCGCGAGGCGGGGATCGACGTGTCCTCCGACGAGGAGGGCACCGCCGAGGAGTGCATCAGGGACTACATGCGCCGTGTCGAGAGGCGCAGGAAGTTCGAGAACCAGCCGTCCGAGTGACGGCTTTTCCGGCGGGGGAGGCCCCGCCGGAGCACCTTGCATCAGAACCCGTTACCGGTGCTATTCCACAATCAGTCCTTTGTTAACAACCTATTAATACCTATAGCCTCATCTCAACTGCAGGAAGCGATGACGGCCTCTTGCGAGGCCGGGCACCTTACGGGTGCCGGTCGGCCGGCTCAGCGCCAGTCAATCAAGATCAGGAAAAACCCGATCACGATTAACAGGCGGAACCTGCGTCTCGCGAATCTGGATTTGATCTTATCGCCTCCTGCCAAAACTGGTTCCGCGATCGCCGCAGTTGGGGCTGCGACGGTCGCAGCTTTCCTTTCCGGCAATTTCATTATGGCAATCGAGTATTTCAATCTAGTCTTTGATGATTAAAACAGCTTTCAAAGACTTGGATATAAATCGTTTCAGACGCCTGTCTTGCTACCCCAGATTATCTTGTGGAGCTGCGGGAGGACCCTGACGTCGATGCCCTCGACCAGGACGCGCTCGACGAGCCTCTGCATCCTGTCCGTTCCGCCCACCGGCCCGAAAATCACGTTCGTGTTGGGCCTGCGGGCCTTCACGAAGTCCACCGCGTAGTCCAGGTCCCCGTCATCCGCTATGACGAACTTCAGCTGGTCGCGCGGACCGAGACGGTCCACGTTGGACAGCAGCATCCTGTCGTTCATGCCCGACGAGGGGCACTTGATATCCATACTGATGAGGATGTCCGGGTCGTCCGGGACGACCGACAGGTCAACGGAGCCGTTGGTCTCGATGTCCAGCTGCTTCCCGGCGTCCAGGAACCTGCTTATGAGCTCAGGCATCTCCGGCTGGATCAGCGGCTCCCCTCCGGTCAGGCAGACGCGGGGGCAGTCCCCCACCTGGGAGACGATCTCGTCCAGGGTCATCTCCGTGCCGCCCTCGAAGGAGTAGCCGGTGTCGCACCAGCTGCACCTGAGGTTGCAGCCGACTGCCCTCACGAAAACGGTCGGGAGCCCCATCTGGAGCCCCTCGCCCTGAATCGACCTGAATATCTCACAGATTCTCATCGTGCTCGTACTCGATCTCGTCCCTGTAGCCGGCCTCCTCGAAGCCCTTGAGCCTGAGGCGGCAGGAGTCGCAGTGGCCGCAGGCCTTCTCCCCGCCGTTGTAGCAGGACCAGGAGAGGTGGAGCGGCGCGCCGAGGCTCTTCCCGAGCCTGACAATGTCGGCCTTGGAGCTGCGGAGGATGGGGGTGACCACCTGGATGGGGTGCCCCTCGACGCCCGCCTTGGTCCCCCTGGCGAGCATCTCCTGGAAGGCCTCGAAGAACTCGGGGCGGCAGTCCGGGTACCCGGAGTAGTCGACCGCGTTGGCGCCGATGTAGATGCGGTCCGCGTCTATGGACTCGCAGAGCCCCGCGGCGATGCTCAGGAAGACGATGTTTCTGGCCGGCACGTACGTCACCGGGATCTCCTCGCTGAGCTCCCCCTCGCGGTCCATGGGGACGTCAATGTCCTTGCGGGTGAGCGCCGAGCGGAACGAGCTCAGGTTGAGGTCGATGACCACGTGATTGACATTGTAATGCTTGCAGACGTTCTCCGCGGAGATCAGCTCCTTGGTGTGCCTCTGGCCGTACCTGAAGCTGATGGCGGTGACCTCGCACCCGTCGTCCAGGGCCTTCGCGAGGCATGTGGTGGAGTCGAGACCTCCGGAAAGAAGGACAACGGCCTTCGGCATCGGAGCACCTCCGTGTACCAGGCGGTCTGGCCGCGCTCCTCGTCCAGGCCGATCGACACGGACCTGACATTCGGGGGGAAGTCGATGTCGGCGACCATCCTGCGGGTCATCATCCTGGACATCTCCTCCGCGGTGGTGTTGGGGATGTCCAGCAGGGTGACGTCCATCCTGGGGATGACGTACCTCTTGCCGCAGGTCAGCGCCTCGACGGACTCGCCGTCAACGGTGACCTTCACCTCCTCGGACTGGGTGGGCAGGAGCGTCTTGTGGTCCATCTCCTCGATGATCTCCCTCAGCTCCCTCTTCAGGACCACGAAGTCCATGATCATGCCGTCCTCGCCTATGTCCCCCTCGAGCCTGAGCCTCACGATGTACGAGTGGCCGTGCAGCCTCGAGCACTTCTCGTGCCTGGGGATGAAATGGCACGCCGAGAACCTGATCCCGGCATAGCCGCCGTCGATCTCCAATATCATTGCGAATCCTCCGCTAGCTTCCTGGCCAGGGCGATGGAGTCCCTGTAATCGGTTTTCGCGCGGGACGTGTCGATGAACACCTTCTCGGCGTTCACCGTCGGCGCGCCCAGCGCCTTGGCCCCTCCGATGAAGTGGAGGGTCCTGAACATGATGTTGCCCGTGATTCCCTCGGGGGCGATGATCACACCGGCCTCCCTGATGGCGTTCTCCACGAGTATCTGGCAGTGGTACGCCTCGTACCCCGCGGCCTCGAGGCGGTCCACGAGCGAAAGGGCGCTGTCGATGGACCTGTCCACCTCCCTGCACCTGCCGCGGTCCTCGCACCTTCCTCCGGACATCACCGCGATGCGGGAGTCCATACCGACCCTGCGGGCGAAGTCCGCGGTCCTGCAGGCGATGTCGAACCTCTGGTCGTCGGTCCAGCCCTCGTCTATGCCGACCGGCGCGAGGAGGAACATCTTCTCCCCGCGGGGCTCCAGCAGGACGGCCCTCTCGAGCTTCTTGAGGCCGAGCGCGGCCCTAAGCTTCGGGAGGAGGACGTCCGAGGGCATGTCGCCGCGGACGGCTGCACCGATCTTCCCGGAGACGAGGTCCGCCGCGAGCGCGTCGGGATCGTCGTAGATGTCGACGTTCCCGCCGGAGGCGGCCACGCTGTCCTCGACGAGGCCCCTGTCGGTGCCCCTGCCGATTCCCACGCGGATGTCGCGGGAGACGGTTCCCGCCAGAAGTTCCTCGGAGGTCGTGATCAAGCGGTTCACTCCTTCGCGTGCCCCACGGCGACGAGGACGTCGCCGGGCTGTTTGTCCTTGCGTGCGGCCTCCCCGGCTATGCCGCCGAAGACGATCTGGGCCACCAGGCGGTATCCCTGCGGTACATCGAAGGTCTCCGCCACCCTCGAGTCGATGATGGGGTTGTAGTGCTGTATATTGGCCCCGAGCCCCATGTCGAACAGGGCGAGCCAGACGGCGTACTGCATCATGGCGTTGCCGTGCTCCGCCCAGACGGGGAACGACGAGGCGTAGGTCGGGTACTTCTCGATCAGCCCGTCGGTGAGGGCGTCGATCTCGTAGAACAGCACGGTTCCAGCCGCCTTCGCGAAGTTGCGGACCTTGACCTCCGTGCTCTTGAACCTGGCATCGTCCCCCACCTTGGCGCGGAGGACGTCCTCCACGATGCCCCAGAGGGCCCTGTGGTCGTCCCCTGTGAGGACGATCATGCGGACGGACTGCGAGTTGAACGAGGAGGGCACCGCCGGAGCTATCTCGCGGAGCCTCTCCACGACGTCCTCCACGGTCACGCCTGCCTTCGACAGGTCGCCGTCCAGCATGTAGGCGGAATGCCTCGCGGCCACCGCATCGCGGAATTCCATGGCGCCTTGAACAACGACACCGTATAAACGCTTATGTCGCGCACGCGCGCAGGGGCACGCGCCCCTCTTTATCTACGATGAGCCCATGCGGTAGGACATGGAGAACGCGAGGCTGTTCCTTTACGCGACCGTGGCCGGGGTGCTGGTCATGCTGGTCGGATTCATAGGGTACGTACTGTCGCCCGAGACCGTCTGGCTGGCTCTGTTCGTCGTGGGCCTCGCGGTCATGATACTCTCGTACTTCATGCTCCACGCCCTCGACAGGAAGGCCACCCACGAGTTCAGGAGGATGGAGGACGACGAGGCCGTCAACGGCTACCTCTACTACATGGACGGGGAGCCCGTGGACGACGGGGCGACCATCACCGACCTCACGGGGAGATGAGATGCCGGCCCTGAACGCGGACATCCTGTACCTCCTGTTCAACTCCGCGAACATGAACAGGTGGAACGACCACATGAGGCCGGTCGACCTGACGGAGCTTGATAAACAAGCGCACAAGGCGGCCATCGCCTGGGTGCTCGGCAGGTTCGAGGAGTCCCACGGCAACGGGATCGTCTGGCGCGACGTCATCGAGCACACCCTGTTCTCGTTCATCCAGAGGTCCGTGCTCACCGACCTCAAGCCGCAGGTGTTCCACAGGATAGCCGCGGAGCGCAGGGGTCCGGTCAACGCCTTCGTGGTGTCGGAGTTCGACAGGCTCGTGCCGAAGTCCGACCCCGCGTTCCGTCAGAGGCTCATCGACTACCTGGACTCCGAGAAGGACTCCAGGGAGGACAAGGTCATCCGCGCGGCGCACTACCTGGCGACGCGCTGGGAGTTCAACCTGATCTACGACTCCAACCGCTCGCTCTACGGCATCGAGGCCACCCGCGGGGAGATCGACGAGCAGATCTACCAGCACATGGACCTCGTCGGCGTCAGCGAGATCATGGCCTCCGAGGACACGTTCAACTTCATCGACCTCATCGGGCAGCTCAGGTTCCAGCAGCGCTGGGCCAGGACCCCGCGCATCCCCAAGACCACCGTCCTGGGGCACTCGCTCATGGTGGCGGACATGATGTACCTCCACGACCTGGACGAGGGCGCTAACGACGAGCGCGTCTACAACGACTTCTACACCGGGCTGTTCCACGACCTCCCGGAGGTGCTGACCAAGGACGTCATATCCCCGATCAAGGAAAACGTCAGCGGCCTGGCGGCGATCCTCGAGGGGTACGAGAGGGACCTCGTCGAGTCGAAGATAATGCCGCTCCTGAGGGAGGACTGGCGCGACGGGTTCAGGCACATGGTCTACGACCCGTTCTCGGACATAGACGTACTGGGGTTCGGGGCGAGGAACGGCGTCGACCTGAAGGCGTGCGACCTCATGGCGGCGTACATGGAGGCATTCATCTCCAGGCGCTACGGGATAACCTCGAACACCCTCCAGGAGGGCGAGAGGACCATCCGCGACAAGCTCGTCGAGAGGGGATCCGGAATAAACGCGAGGGAGCTGATGGAGGACCTGGACCGCATGCGGATCTGAGGTCACTACCGTAAGACGTTCGTAACCAACATATCGGAGATCGTTCTCGCCGCACGAAGCGACGGAGGCGAGAATGTGTTCTGGTGGATACTGGCTGGTTTTCTGCTCATCTGCATAATAGGGGTGTTCTACGAGGAGAACATCAAACCGACCCTCGGCTACGCGGAACCGAGGCAGGACCCCTACGTCATCGGCAAGAGGTTCGAGGACACCGCCCTGCGGATCTTCCCCGAAGATGGATTCAGCATCGTCCACAAGACCGTGGGCGCCGCGGATCTCAACGGAAGAGCCACGGAGGACTGCATATACCCGGACTACAAGTTCCGCGACCTCACGACCGGCAGGGTGTTCTGGGTCGAGTGCAAGTACCGGAGCAGCCGGTACAACCTCAGCTGGACCGACGAGGAGCACAGGAGCCGCTACCTGCGTATCGAGGCGGAGACCGGCATCACCGTGTACGTCCTCCTCGGCGTCGGAGGGACGCCGGAGCGTCCCGACACGCTGCACTTCTTCGCACTGGACAGGATGCCCTACACGACGCTGTATGACAGCACCCTCGATGCATGCCGCATCACGGACAGATCCTACGAGAGCCTCGGCGACATCGTGATGACCGCGGGGGAGCCGTACGCAACGGGCCCGTCGAGACGAGATCGAGAATCAAAACGAAGGAGCCGAGGGGGACAGCAGTCCCCCGTCGGCGTTTTCTTTATCAGTTGTGGCGGTCGATGACTTCCTGGCCGCGCATGTAGGGCCTGAGGACCTCGGGGATCGTCACGGTGCCGTCCTTGTTCTGGTAGTTCTCCAGGATGGCGACCATGGTCCTGGGCAGGGCCAGTCCGGACCCGTTGAGGGTGTGGACGAACTCGCTCTTGAGGTGGGGCTCGCGCCTGAACTTGATCCTGGCCCTGCGGGCCTGGAAGTCCCCGAAGTTGGAGCAGGAGGAAGCCTCCAAGTACGCGTCCTTCCCGGGGGCGTACAGCTCCAGGTCGTAGCACTTGTTGCAGGAGAAGCTCATGTCCCCGGTGCACAGGAGCAGGACCCTGTAGGGCAGATCCAGGGCGTTGATGATGTCCTCGGCGTTCTTCCTGAGCTCCTCCAGCCTGGCGGCGGAGTCCTCGGGCTTCACGAAGTTGACCATCTCGACCTTGTTGAACTCGTGGACCCTGATGATGCCGCGGGTGTCGGCGTGCTTGCCGACCTCCCTCCTGAACGAGGGGAGGTACGCGGTGTAGTAGATGGGGAGGTCGTTGATGTCCAGGATCTCGTCCTGGAGCAGGTTGGTGATGGGGACCTCCGCGGTGGGGTTGAGGAACATGTCGTCCCTCTCGAGGTAGTACATGTCGTCCTTCAGGTTGGGGTACTGCCCGGTTCCTGTGACCGCTTCCTTGTTCACGACAACAGGCGGGAACACCTCGGTGTACCCCTGGTCCTGGTGGGTGTCCAGGAAGAAGTTGACCAGGGCCCTCTCGAGCCTGGCGCCGTCGCCCTTCAGGCAGTAGAAGCCGCTGCCGGCAACCTTGACCGCCCTGTCGAAGTCGATGATGTCGAGCTCCTCGGCGATCTCGAAGTGCTGCTTCGGCGTGAAGTCGAACTCCCTCTTCCTCCCTGCCTCGTAGACGACCACGTTCTCGGTGTCGTCCTTGCCGAGCGGAACGTCGGCGGCGGGGATGTTGGGGATGTTGAGGACGCAGTCCGTGCGGATGAGGTCCAGCTCGGCCATCCTGTCGTCGTTGGCCTTGACCTTGTCCGAGACCTCCCTCATCTCGGCGATCTTCGCGTCCTTGGCCTCGCCCTTCTCCATCTTGGAGATCTGGAGGGAGACCTCGTTGCGGATCTTCCTGAGACGGTTGTTCTCGTCGGTGAGTGCCCTCCACTCGCCGTCTGCCTCCAGGAACCTGTCGAGGATGGCCTCGTCCTTGTTCCTGTTCCTGAGCATCGTCCTGATCATGTCAGGCTCGGCCCTAATGATGTTGACATCAAGCATCGGAAATTACCTCGGAACTTCTTCTGGCACAGGGAGGACCAGGTCCTCTTGTCCGTCAGGACCATGACCCCTCCGCGGACGTCGACGACGACGCATCCGGTGGCCTCGGCGATAGCCTCGGCGGCCTCCTTCGCGTCCCCGTCGGAGTTGGAGAGGACCTTTGCCTTGATCAGGCGGTTCTTCTTGAGCTGCGCGTTGATCTCGTCGTACAGCCCCTGGTCCAGTCCGTCCTTCCCGACCCTGACCGTGGGGCTCAGCTCGTTCGCGCGGCGCATAAGCTCCTTCTTGGCGTCCTTCTCGCTCATGTGATTGCTCCCTGATGTACGGCCTGCGGGCAATGGCTCCGCAGCATCCGCATGTGGTGCGCACCATGTGTCCCCCGACCCTGACCCGGCAGTTGACCCCGGGGATCAGCGGCACCAGGCACTCCCCGCAGTAGCGGAAGTCCCTCGGAACGGGAACCTGGCATTTGCCCCCGACCCTCCTGGCGAGGTCGACGTAGCGGCGTGCGCGGTCCGTGTTTCCGTCGTGGACCGCCTCCTCCGCCAGCGCGATCAGCCTGGAGATGCGCTCCGTGCCTATCTCGGCCACGGTGCTCTGCGGGATGCGCCTCCTTCCCATGATGCTCGGTCGCACGATAAGACACGCATTATAAAAGGATGCGCGAACCGCGCTCACGGGAATGCCAGAGACTTGAGGAAGGCGCTGACCTCGGCCTCCTCCCCCTCGAACTCGTCCCCGGACTCGGCGTAGGTCTCCCAGAGGAACATGAAGTACTCGTGGAACGCCGCGACGGCGTCGTCCCAGGAGGGCTTGGCTATGTCGATCCCCAAGTCCTCCTGCTTGAGTGTCCAGACGTTCTTGGCGCCGTCGTAGCCGGGGCAGCAGACCACCGGATTCAGCAGGACGAGGTCCCTCTCCGGGGTGATCATCCTCCGGAACTTGACCAGCGGGAAGATGTAGCACTCGTTGACGTCCCTGACCTCCTGCAGCACGTTGTTCTCGTCCACAACGATGCGGCCGGTGGCGATGACGATGCCGGACTGCGAGTACGAGACGATGTCGTTGACGGGCACGCCGGGTGCGAACGTCACGGGCACGGTGTCCCTCCCGTTGGATATGACCCAGCGGTGCTTCCTGACGGGGTCGCGGAGTATCACGCCGATGACCGCGCTCGGCAGGGCGGAGATGTCCGTGGCGGCCTCCTTCTCGAGGGACTCGCGGCTGTTCATCCTGAACCTCCTCATGGCCCCCTCGGTGCCGTACGTCATCACGTAGCCGTCGAGGTCGTCGGCGAGAGCCAGAACGTCCGCGGCGATCCTCTTCCTGCCCATGGCCTCGATGTGGTTGCTGGTCTCCTCGGGGACGGTCGTCGACAGGTTGGCGCGGTCCAGCTCGGCGCACATCACCTTGAGCGCGTCCTCCAGCAGGGTCCCGTCCTCGCGTCCCCCGGCGCCCACGTTAGGGCCGGACCCGGATGCGCTGAGCGTGAACCTCTGCTCCAGGCCGTCCGGCAGCGCATTCTGGGTCCTGAGCTCCCGGCGGACCATGAGCTCGCCCGTGTCCGTGAGGAGCCTCTGAACGTCGATCATGATGCGCCCCGCGACGTCCATGGGGACGTCCGCGTCGGCGTCATCCGCCTTCACGACCCTGAAGTTGAACTGCTGCATCGCCCGCTCCAACGGCTCCGATGCTTTTATCAGTTGCGGGCGCGTGCGTAGGCGCGCGTAAGGGTTCAATCGCGCCAGTGTTTTAGCGAAACCATTATATGAGGGACTGATATCGGCACGTCTATCACGCGGAGCCGAGATGCTCCGTCCCAATTCACAATCAGGTGGTTCAAATGGTAAGAAAGCCCGCTTCGATGTACAGACAGATTAAGGGTCAGGCATACACCCGCCGCGAATACATGGGCGGTGTCCCTGCGAGCAGGGTCAGCCAGTATGTCATGGGCAACTCCACCGCGGAGTTCCCCGTCACCCTCACCCTCAAAGTCAAGAACAGGGTGCAGATCAGGCACACCTCCATCGAGGCCGGCCGTATCGCCGCCAACAAGGTGCTGACCGCCCAGTGCGGATCCCCCAACTACAACATGGTCGTCAGGGCGTTCCCCCACGTCGTTCTCAGGGAGAACAAGCTGGCCACCGGCGCGGGAGCGGACCGTGTGTCCAGCGGAATGCGCCAGGGATTCGGCAAGACCGTCGGAACCGCCGCCAGGCTGGAGCGCAACCAGGCCATCCTGACCGTCAGCGTCCCCGTCGAGAAGGTCGCCGCCGCCAAGGATGCCCTCTGGAGGGCGTCCATGAAGTTCCCCTCCCCCTGCTACATCGACATCGACAAGGGCGAGGAGTACGTCAAGTGAAGACTCGATGTTCGATCTCGAACTGGAAAGAGTCTCGAAATGGATCAGCGACGGAGGGTACGCCTCCGTCGCGGTCCAGCTTCCCGAGGGCCTGAAGATCCGGGCCCCGGAGATTTCTGATTACATTACCAAGAACACGGGCGCATCCGTGCTCGTCATCGGAAGGCCCTGCTACGGGGCCTGCGACCTCTTCGACCACAGGGGCTGGGCGGACGCCATCGTGCACTACGGGCACTCCCGCATACCGTCGATGGGCGACGATCCCAACGTCCTCTACGTGGAGGCGCGCTCCGACGCGGACCTCGAGGGCACGGAGGAGCTCCTGAAGGACCTCCCTCCCAGGGTCGGGATACTCGCCACGATACAGTACATCGGCCTCATCCCCGAGCTGAAGAGGATCGTCGAATCCACCGGAAGGACGGCGGTCGTGGGAGAGGGTGACGGGCGCATCGCCTACCCGGGGCAGGTGCTCGGATGCAACTGCACCGCGGCTGAGAGCGTCGCGGGCCAGGTGGACTGCTTCGTCTACATCGGAGAGGGCGCATTCCATCCCCTCGCCGCCGCGTTCGGCGCGGACAGGGACGTCTACGTCCTCAACCCGGCGACCAAGGAGCTCACGGGGATGTCCGACTCCAGGGACCGCACCATAAGGCGCAGGTTCGCCGCAATCCAGACGGCGTCGAACGCGCAGACGTTCCTGATTATAATCTGCAGTAAAATCGGCCAGTGCCGCAGGGACACGGCGGCCTACGCGGAGAAGATGATAAGGGAGGCCGGACGCGGGTGCGTCACGGCCGTCATGGAGGAGGTCACGCCGGATTCGCTGGCGTCGTACATGGTCGACGCCTACGTCTGCACCGCGTGCCCCCGCATAGCCATGGACGACTCCGCCCGGTACGGGAAGCCGATGCTCACCGTGCCCGAGCTGGAGGTCGCCCTCGGCGTGAAGGAGTGGGATTCCTACCCCTTCGACCAGATCCGCGGGCGATCTCACTGAGACGCCTGGATCAGCCTGTTGACGACGAACTTCTGGTCCATCGAGGCGAGGAAAGATCCGAGCCTGGGGCCGGCGGGCTTGCCGATGAAGATCTTGTACAGGGCCTTGAACGCGCCCTTGGTCCCGATCGGCTGCTGCTTGGCGATGTCCGAGATCACGCCGGAGATGGTGTCCGCGTCCCAGACGCAGTCGTTCATCCTCTTGACCAGGGCCTGGAAGTAGACCTTCTCGGTCATGGTGATCTCGAGATCCGTGGGGATCGTGTTGAGGATGGAGAACTTGACCATGTCGGGCGCGAACCCGTTCAGCCAGTAGCGCACGCAGGAGATCCTCCTCTTGAGCCTGTCCTCGTCCTCGGGGGTCATGGCGGAGACGTCCTGGGTGCGGGAGAGCACCTTGACGACCTCGTCGTAGCCGTCGGCCATCTGGACGACGTTGACCAGGTGGCGGTACGAGACCTGGACGGGGAGCTGGGCGGGGATGTGGTTGTGCTGCGCGATGGCGTAGGCCCTGACGGAGTTGTCCTCCGACTCGGTCCACTCGCCGGAGAAGTACAGCCTCTCCATCCTGTCGTACTCGTCGGCCATGTCCAGCATGCCCATGCCGGAGTCGTAGTCGATCGCCCTGGAGGGGTTGACCCTCAGGAACAGGTAGTTCAGTACCTCAGGAGGGGTCATGTTGATCGCGTCGAGCCCGGTGACCGGGCATCCGAGGGACTTGTGCATCTGCCCGACGCCCTTGAGCTGGACGAACTCGTAGGGTATGGGGTAGGGGGCCTTGCCGCCGTAGATCTCGGCGATGATCCTCTTCCCGGAGTCGTACGATCCGCCTGCGGCGGCGTGGTCCTTGCCGAAGGGCTCCGCGGACGTCCCGAAGACCATCCACTTGGCGGGCCACTCGAGCCTCCAGGTCAGCTTGCCGTCGCCCTTGCGGACGTCCGCCTTGCCGTGGTGCCCGCAGGTGCAGGCGTACTCCACGTAGGGGAAGCTGTACGAGTCGAATATGGGCTGGGTGAACCTGCCGCACTTCTCGCAGACGGGGTTGTACGGGGCGTAGTCGGCCTTGGCCTCCTTCCCGGTGACCTCGTGGAGGATGTCGATGATCTGCTGCCTCTTCTGGAAGGTCTTGTCGATGCACTCGGCGAAGACGCCCTTCTCGTAGAGCTCGTGTGTCCAGATGATCTCGCACTTGACCCCCAGGGAGTCGACGGCGTCGAGGAACGGCTGGACGAAGTGGTGGGCGTAGTTCTTGTGCTTGCCGCAGGGGCAGGGGATCCTGCTGATGGGCATGCCCACGTACTTCTCGAACTCCTCGGGCAGGAAGTCGTAGCGCTTGCGCAGCGGGTCGAAGGAGTCGATCAGGTAGATCAGGCGGACGTCCTTGCCTTTGGCCTCGACGGCGCTGCGGACGGACTCCCCCGTGATGGCTTCCCTGAGGCTGCCGACGTGGATGATCCCAGTCGGGCTGATTCCCGTGGCGATGAGAGGATGCTCGCAGGTGTTGGCGACCTCCTCTGCTATGACATCTGCCCAGTGCATATCAATCGGCAGTGCCATCGGCACGTTATAAAAGAGGGTTTCGGTCGCGCGCGTGCGCGTAACCATTACGCGCGCGCCAGACGCGCCTGAAACAACCTTTTTATATGGACCCCAAATAACCCACTCCCATGGCAAAGAAGAACGACTCGGGCTTCCAGTCCTCCGCGGGCCTCATGAGGTACTTCGACACGGAGAACGAGAAAGGCATCAGGGTCAGCCCGCGCACCGTCATCGGTATCGCCATCGGCCTCATCGCCATCGTGCTCCTCCTCGAGGTTCTGTACCCCCTCTCCGCGTGAGCCGGCGATTGGAATCGGATTCATCCCTCCAGCGTGAGCGCTGGAGTTCTTTTTTCTTTCGAAAACGGTCCATCCGGACCCGCTGATGATTGTGAAAGATCCCGGCCGTTGGGCCGGTAATGGATTTCAGAACCTGTCGTCTGGCAGGATCGTGTACTCCTCGGCGTACTTCTTCTTGAAGAGCCTGGAGACTATCGGCGGCGCGATTATCGTCGTGAGCACCGACATGAACACCACGATTGCGTAGAGCTCGGTTGACATCGCCCCGGACGCGAGCCCGATGGAGGCGACGATGATCCCCACCTCCCCCCTGGGGGCCATGCCGAACCCGATGATGTTGAGGGAGCTCCTGTCCAGGGTCCTGTCGCCCATCTTGGCCCCGAGGGAGCACCCGATGTACTTGGACAGGATGGCCAGCACCAGGATGACCACGATGAGCAGGATGGTGGTCGTGTTCCCGAGCGTCCCGAGGTCCACCTGCATCCCCACGTTGAGGAAGAAGAATGACAGCATGAAGGTCGAGATCGAGTCGATCTTGTGCTCCAGGTCCCACTCCCAGGCATGCTCGGCGAATATCATCCCGGCGAGGAAGGCGCCGATGATCGCCGCCAGTCCGATGTACTCGGCGAGGGCGGCCATGCCGAGACAGACTATGATGGCGAGCGCCAGCTTGTTGATCGAAATCGGGACCTTGCCCTCGGCCTCCTTGGCCTTCCTGCGGGCCTCGAAGTAGTCGTAGATGCGGGGCACGCACCACTTGCAGAAGGCGATGACGGCCAGCACGAAGACGACCGCCTGGAGCGTGATGGACAGGATGCTGCCGATGGAGAGCTCGCCGCTCTCCGCCATGCCCTTGACTATGGCCAGGACTATCATTCCCAGGACATCGTCTATGACCGCGGCGGCGATGATGATCCTCGCCTCGCGGGTGTCCATGAGCTTCATGTCCTTGATGATGCGCGCGGTGATTCCGACCGACGTGGCGACCATCGCCGCGGCCATGAACAGCGCGTGGTTCATGTTGCCGTCGTACGCCATGATGACGGCGAATCCCAGGATGAACGGGATGATCACCCCCATGATCGCACAGAGGAGCGCCGGCTTCCCGGACTTCAGCAGGTCGTTGACCTTCGTCTCCAGACCCACCGAGAACAGCAGGAAGATGACCCCCAGCTCGGCCAGGGCGTATATCACGTGGTAGACGTCGCTCCCCGTCTCCTCGGTCCCCGGCGTGGGCAGGGATATGCCCAGGGCGTCCATGAGGGACCAGTCCCCGAAGGCCAGGTTGGCGATCACGATTCCTATCAGGATCTCGCCGATGAGCCCGGGCAGTCCGAAGCGGGACACCACTATGGACCCGATGCGGGCCAGCACGTAGAGCAGGACCAGCGCGACGAGGATCTGGAGCAGATATTCCATGGGCGCTCCCACGTTCTCCGCTTATTTAATCAGCGTGCAGGAAGCAACGTGAAGAACTTGGGGTCCGGGGAGGGATCGCCTCCCCAGGACCTGTGTGGATGTGGTAAGGAAAGTTTCCGGGGGCCGCCTCAGAACGAGAGGCAGACCCTCCATCCCCTTTCGGGAGCGTTCTGCGGTCCGAAGGAGAACACCACCAGGGGCACGTTAGCCTCCGGCTCCTCCCCGGACTCCGCGAGGTCCTGCTCGGGGACCTCTGCCGTCTCGGTGATTGCCGCGGGCGCGGCGATCATCGGGACGTCCGCCGCCGGGATCATGGGCACGGACGCGGCGGCGATGTACCTCGCGCCGAAGTCTATGCCGAGCGCCTCGGCGACGTCGAACTGCGGGACCGATTCGGCCAGCCATGCGGCCTCCATCCCGTCGTCCGGTATCTCGGCCTGGGACTCCCAGACCGCGTCCGACGCGTATGCGAGCGAGGGGACGGCCAGGACCATCAGGTCGCGGACCTCGTCCTCGATCTCCATGCGCGGCGTGTCGTCGTAGATGAACCACCTGACGTACGTTGCGGCCTGGCCGTCGTCCGCCATCTGCTCGTCCGGCTCGACTGCGGACACCTGCTCGTCCATTCCCAGGGCGGGTACGGTCATCACCATGACGTCGCGGACCTCGTCCTCGACGTCGACGGCCTCCGCCCCGGAGTACGTGCCTGTGCCCGTCACTCCAAAGGGCCGCGGGATCCCTCCTCGGATCCCTTGTCGACGTTCATCAGGACGCCGTTGTTGAATCTGAAGCGGACGGACCTGGGGCGCCTGACCACGGGGTCGCTCATCGGGGGGAGCGCCTCACCGTAGCTGTCGATGCCGCTGACCCTGGGGGTCTCGGCGGCGTCGCATCCGGTCTCGGCCGTCTCGGCGGCGATGGTGGCGGCGGTGACGTCGACGGTGGCGGCGTCGGACGAGGGGTTGTCGCCCTCGGTGTAGAGTCCGCTGATGACCGCTCCGACCCCGGGCAGGCTGGCGCGGACCTCCATGGGCTCCTCGGCGGGGGCCTCCACGGCGATCTCCTCGACGACGGGGGCCTCGGGGACCTCCTCGACCACGGGTGCCTCCGC
>JAUNYA010000026.1:15371-15626 GCA_030539565.1 Thermoplasmata archaeon
GGTCTCGGGGAGGGTCATGACGACGGGCTCCTCGGCAGGGGCCTCGGGGACCTCCTCGATCTCGACGGATCCCTCGATGGGCTCCTCGGCAGGCTCGTCCTCGGTTCCGAAGACGAGGTCGTACTCGTCGAAGTCGTCCTCGACCTCGGATGCCTCGGCCTCGGGGACCTCGGTCTCGTCGGTGTCGATGAAGAACTCCTCGCGGACCCTGGTCTCGGCGGGAGCCTCGGCAGGGGCCTCGACGGTCTCCTCGAC
>JAUNYA010000131.1 GCA_030539565.1 Thermoplasmata archaeon
ACACGTTCTCAGGCGTCTCCACCTTGAGCTTGCCCTGCACCTTGTGGTAGAACAGGATGTTTGTCAGAAGCACCACGCGGCCGATTCCGGGGTATCTCCCTTTCACGAGGTTCTCGCACACAGCAATAGCTGTGTGCGATTTGCCCCCACCTTTAAATCCTGTCGTGAGCCAGACGGCTCCGGGCACGACCATGTTGGCCAGCATCTCCGCGGGCGTGATCGTCTTTACCGCAGGCGCGGCTCCCTTGTTGTCACTCATAGCATCACCATGTCCAGATCGCTGACCGTCTCGCGGGCCTGCGGATCCTTGTCGATAAGTCCGACCTTGCGCATCAGCACCTCGTACACGCGCATGTACGCGCGGAAGGTCTCGCCCGTCACGTGCTCGTCATCGAACACAGGCAGGGGGAGCATCCCATCGAGTCTCTTGTACTCGTCATACTGCCAGAGCGTCATGTCCGGCAGGTTCAGGGAGAGGATCATCTCGAACGTGCGGAGGTACGACACGGCGTAGTCGCCCTCGTTGTAGGCCATCAGGAGGTCGCGGTATCCGAGGTTAAGGTCGGAGATCGTGTCCTTGTACAGGGTCGTCTGCGTGGAATCCTTGCTGAAATCGGACTTAGACATCGTCACCTCCGGCGAGGGCGGCGTCCAGGACGCCCAGGAGGCGGGTCGCCTCGTCCTCGCAGTAATCGTACAGGCACGCGCGCGCCTGCGTGTGCATGCGTGCGTGCGACCAGTGGGTGCGGATCGGCATCTCCTCGGGCTCATCATCCTCGCCCTCGTCGGCCTCCGACTCGTTCCAGTAGGCATCGGATGCGGGATCGTCGGCGGCCTCGTCGCGGTGCTCGACCTCGACCTCGAACCTGCCGATTATATCGGCGAGGGGATCGCGGTCGTCGCGGGCCTCGTCCATGACGTCCTTCACGATGTCGCCGTACAGGGGGGCCTCGGGCTCCTGTTCGCCGTAGCCCATGCCCCACATGTCGTCCTCGAAGGGGTCGGGGACGTAGTCGTTCCCGGCCTCGATGGCGGCGCGGTACTTCTCCAGATGCTTGGCGTATTCCGCGCGGGCCTTGTTGTACTGCTCGACCTGCGAGCCGAAGTCCTTGACCTCCTCCTCGGCGAGGCGGATGTAGTCGCTGGCGAGCGCCTTGACCGCGTCGTAGTCTATCGGGGGGTTGCGGGAGCCCGTGGCGACCTTCCAGGTGCTCTCGGAGATCCCGTCCTGGAGGTATCTCTGGGTGAACTCGTTGACCCCGTGCAGGCGGGCGTACATCTCGTTGTTCTTACGGTCGAGCTTGACCATCTGGATGGCGGTTCCCCGCTTGACGGCCTCTCTTATCGTCTTGAGCTCGCGGATCTTGTTGACGTCGTTGACCGGGGCCTGACGCGAGAATATCATGTGCGGCCTGTGGAGGAGCACGTCGGCGGCGAAGGTCTTGTCGCGGATCTTCGCCTTCTCCTGCTCGAACTCCTGCATCAGCTGCTCCTCCAGCATGTCGTACCACCAGGACGTCGACTTGTAGAACAAGTACTGCGAGCCGTAGAGGATCGCCTCGGACGTGTTCTTGTCGGGGCGTCTGACTATGAGGTGGGGAGCAGGGCCGTCGGTCATCTGTCTGCGGCCCCCTGAGGCTGTCCGGCCTCGGCGGCGGCCTCCTCGGAGGCCCTCTTCATACTGCGGGATTTGGCCTTGGCCTTGACGTCCTCCTCGAACTCCCTGCCGAGATCCTCCATGACCATGTTGGAGGGGGTCTTGGTTGCCAGGGCGTTGTAGATGAGCGCGCCGCCCTTGATCATCGCGGACTGCATTGCGGCCTTGGACTCGGCGGCGGCGACCTGCATCTCCTGGAACTCCACGAAAACGTCCTCGTACTCCTGCGCCCTGACGATCCAGTCGTAGGGGGAGTCGGTGCAGTTGGGGGAGGGGATGTACTTGCGGGCCCTGACCGTGAAATGGATGTGGCACTTGACCACCTCGGTCTCGTGCTCCTCCATCCCGGCCAGATCTATCGTGTCCGCCGTGATTTTGAAGAACTGGTTGCGCATCGAGACGCGCCTCGTCCTGTTGATACTTCCGGACAGCTGGAGGGGGTGGTGGATGCCGAAGAACAGCGTCCTGCAGATGTTCAGGAAGCCCTGGGGCTGCCAGCACATCTGCCCGTTTGAGTTGTAGTAGCGCACGATCGGCTCGATGTCCTGCGTGCGGTCGACTATCTGATGGACGCCGACGTAGATCACGTCGGTCTCGTTCTGCATGTAGCCTATCAGGTATCCGAGCCAGAATCCGAGGTACAGGGCCACGAAATCCAAGTCGAACGGGTTGAACCCCACGGATACGCTCCAGTCCTCCCAGAAGCCGTATATGAAAATCGGCAGGAGCGTGAGCGCTATCAGGATGTAGGTCAGCGGCTCCATGAACGGGAGGATCGAGTGGGTCAGCCCGCGGAACCGGAAGCCCACGAAGTAGCCCAGGATGGGCAGGAAGATGAGCACCAGCGAGAGCAGGGGCGAGTCAATCAGAATATCACCCCGAACACCGTCAGGAGCGCGGTTATCATGAGAATCGCCCCGGCCACGTAGCACCTGAGCGAGAAGAGGATGCTCATCGCTACGATCTGGACTGCCAGGGCGACCGTCGACCTGTTCGACAATACATAGCTCACGGTGGAGCCCATGTCGCCGCCCTGTGCGAAGTATAT
>JAUNYA010000027.1 GCA_030539565.1 Thermoplasmata archaeon
AGCGGACGCTGTGCGGGGGCGGGGATAATTCAGGATGGGGTGCCGAATTCACGTCGGAGAGAATGCGTTCACATATTGTCAAAGCCTTACCAGCGTCGGCAGTCTGTCTTCAGTCACTTCCATAGGAGAATTCGCGTTCAATAATTGCAGAGCTCTGACGACCGTGGGGACGATGTCAAGTCTCGAGACATTGGGGGCGAGAGCTTTCTACAACTGTTACGTTCTGACTACCGCTGTGATGCCTCTCGTGAAGACCATAGGTGAGCAGGCGTTCTATTCCTGTAGATTGCTCACCACAGTGGAGATGCAGAGTGCCACATACGTGGGCTCCAGCGCTTTCAACGCCTGCTCGGTATTGACAACTGTCAAGGCATATTCCCTTCAGACCATTGCATCCAACGCATTCTACAACTGCTCCAACATGACGATGTTCAACTCGACTAAACTCAACGTGTGCGTTCTGCCCCAAGGGCTTGAAACCATCGACTCGGGCGCGTTCTACAATTGTGCATTCAACGAGATTCATTTCCCTTCTACGTACAAAGGTATGCAGCTGTCCAGCTCCAGTGCGATCTTCTCGTTCTCTGCATCCACGAGGGGATCGACGCTCCATGTCTATTTCAACGGGAGCCTCACGTCGATGAGTGCATACCCGTCGACGTTCAGCACCACTCGCGATGTGGTTGTGTACTGCATGAACAACCGCTATGACAATTTCAACACCATGTTCGCTGAAGTCACGGGAACCATAACATGGAACACGCTCAGCACAATCAACGTCACTTTCCAGACCAGCGGAACAGGGTATCAGTTCCCTACAACCTACAGCAACCTCACGGCGGTTCAGGGAGGCAAGATCGTCCTGCCTTCCGCCGGCGAGTACGAGAACGGATATTTCGTCACAAGGGTCAGCAATCTGGATTTCGGAGCGTCCGCCGTGACAACGGAAGGATCGGACGATTGCACGGTCTTGTCTATGGGTAGCACGTGGCAATCTGTGGCCATATACCCGACCGGTTCTGGTACATCCACACTGTATGTCGTCGAGACCAGTGGTTCTTCGATCTCTGTAGCCAACTCGATAACCATAAGTCTGGAAGTGACGGATGGCAGTGGCATATCTTTACCGTCGGTCACCAGTTTCGCGAATCTGGGATACGGCAGTTACATCAGCATCTCATCACCGACAGTCTCTACCGGAGTGACGGTGGGGGATTTCAAAGGTACTCTCACCGGGGCGACTTTCGACTACGGAGGATCCACGACGATCATCTACATAGCATTCTATGAGAAGAGCTTCCTGATCGAGGGTGCCGAGGGAACATACACCATTTACTGGGTGTATGAGACCCGTTCCGGAGGCAGCACGACCACCACCTCCTCGTTCATGTCCGGATCGGACATTTCCAATGCGGCACCTACGATATCGGCAAGCCAGATTCCTAACGGGTACGAGTCCACTGTAACTTGGACCTCGGTTCTGGGTGTGCTGGGAAGCGGCTCGACGATGCCCAGATACAATATCACGTACACTGCCGTGTACACACCGATCGTCTATGAACTCGATATCATTTATGGCGGCACGATAGTCAGTACTGTTGATCTGACTGGCCCGTATTCGATTGAGACGGATACCAATAATAGGCTAATTCTGTCGGATGTGGCGGTGTCTGATCTGGTAATCTTCGATCCAGCCCAGATTCTTCCCACAGGGTATGCATTTGCCGGCTACACGACCGATTCGGGAACGTTCAGCTATGTGGACAATACCTGGGGAGACCTCAATATCTACCTGATTGCAACAAACATGTCCTACACCCTGACGTTCGTCCTTTCAGGATTTGACAGCGGTGTGTCATTCGAAACGGCTAATATCACGGACCTGAGCATCAGCGACTTCGCATCACCGGGGTATAAAGTATCGTTCCCAACGTCGGTGAGTTCTGATTACACCCTTGTCAGCGTGGCGATAAACGGGCCAGACTATACAGTCACCACCTATGACGGCTACTTCTACGTCGATACTACGTATCTCGACACAGACACATCGGTGCAGACGATCTATATCACATACAGCAAGGGGGCCTACACGGTCAGGTTCGAGTACCAGGATGATGCTAGCACCGTGGTATCCGGCTCGCAGGTGACGGCGGATGCCACCTCCATCACTCTCCAGAACCCTGCGTATCAGATGAGGACCAAGGTGGGGTACACCGCCAGCTATTGGTACATCCAGGGTCTGGAGGAATATCGGTGGAGCATTGACAGCAATTCCGCTCTAATTTATGCGGATGTGACGGCTCTGTTCCAGGATCAGACTGCTTTGGATTATCTGGCGAAGAACGGGAACAGGATCGTGTTCCAGGTGTCATGGGCACCGAACACGTATACAGTGCGGTTCGCCACGAGCGGAGAGACGTATGCGGTGCAGATGACCACAAACCAGTCCGTCAACGTATCCGGGCTGGCGGATACCGTGAACGTCTCGAAGACTGGATACACGCTGGCAGGCTGGTATCTGGGAGAGGATACAGACGATACGTCGGCAGACAACTACATCAGTGCATCTGCGACCACGTATACGCTGACGCCTGAGGTCATCTCGGCTTACGCCAGTGGAACCACGATATCCACCGTGCAGGACTGGGCTGCGAAGACGTACACCATCACGTTCGATTCCGACGGAGGCAGCCCGTTCGTGGCTAGCAGCTACACCAAGACCGTGAGCTACGGCGGATCGTTCGAGATGCCGGACCACGGGTCGGCCACCAAGAGTTTCCACGAGTACAACAACTGGATCGTCCTGACGACCTCCATAACCGCGAGGGACGGCGACACCGTGACGATCGGCGATACGCTGGCCGAAGTCGGAGACGCCAACAACGGGACGATCACGTTCACCATGAACTGGACCAGCTCGGACTACACCATAGTCTTCAATCTGAACGGCGGGAACGGCACGTCGATAAGCGCGGTGTATCCGGTCAACGTGGGTGACGACCTGATCCTCCCGGGGATGACGGGTTCCACGGTCACCGTCGACGCCACCCGCGAGGGATACTACTTCGAGGGATGGTACTGGACCTCCGACTCGACCGTCATCATAGAGTCCGACAAGTTCGACGAGGCCATGGCCTCCATGGCCGAGAGCAACGACGGCATCCTGACGCTGTACATCGTCTGGGGTAAGCTATCGTACACGATCACGTACAACTACGACAACGGCGTCGCGGGCGAGCAGGCCCCCACGACAGCGTACTACGGCGTGGGGATGACCATCTCCAACCCCACCCGCACCGGCTACAGGTTCGTCGGATGGACGGCCGAGGGGCTGACCGACGGGGCGCAGCAGGGGATCGGATCCGAGTATATCACCTGGAACGGGACCTCGTACAGCACAGCTACGGTGTTCAAGGACCTGTGCTCCGACTCCAACGGCACCGTCACCATGACCGCCCACTGGGAGAAGCTGACCTATTACGTGGAGTACAACTTCAACGGAGGCGACGGCGAGACCATCGACATGGGCGAGGGAACCGTCGGGGACGCGTTCACCTTCGCGTCCGGCTCCGGAATCACCCGCGAGGGTTACTCCTTCGCAGGCTGGAGCCTCGACGGGGAGACGGTGATCTCCAGCTCCACGTTCACGCAGTCCATGGCCTTCGCGGCGGACGACAACAATGTGGTCACTCTCTACGCGGTCTGGAGCCCCCAGTCGTACACCATCCAGTACAGGTTCTCCGAGTCGGAGGACTACCTGTCCGTCACAGCCTACTACGGTTCGGCCACGGCCCTCGGAACGCCCACCATGACCGGATACTCGTTCGCCGGATGGTCCGCCTCCGGCTCCGTGGCATCCGGCGCCAGGTACAGCAACGACGCCACCGTCTGGTACACCTGGCCCGAGACCGGGACGGCCGTCGGATCGTACGTGATGAACCTCGCCGCCTCGTCATCGGACACCGTCCAGCTGACAGCAACCTGGACCGAGGTGGAGTACAGGATCGTCTACAGCGTCAACGGCGCCAGCGCCGAGGCCCCCACGGACGGGAACGTGTACACCCTCGGAGATGCCCTCACGCTTGCCGACTACTCGTACCTCACAGGCACCAACGGCAACAAGCTCATCGTCGGATGGTCAACCGACCAGACGTCGACGGTCGCCATGTCCGTCTCCGAGTTCGTGGAGGGCCTCGCCCAGTACGCCGACCAGTCCAACAGGGTCACGCTCTACGCCGTGTGGGTCGAGGGGTCCTACACGCTCAAGGTCGACCTGAACGGGGCCACGACCAGCTACATCCCCAGCGGATGGAGCCTCGGCGAGGACGGCCTGTACTACACGTCCGTGGACTACGGCTCGTCTACGAAGGAGGCGCTGGCCGACTGGGACGATGCGGTGATCACGAAGGAGGGCTACACCTTCTCCTCATGGAGCTACACCATGAACACCGTGGTCACCGACCTCACGGTGACCGCCGAGTTCTCCGAGGTCCAGATGTGGCTGATCTACGTGTTCGCCGGCGTCGTCGCGGCCGTCCCAAGACAGCGTATTCATCTGCTGGGCAACGTGGTCTACGTCAGAAGGGAGTGATCGGGTGCCTAGGGGATTCGCATCCTACAGGTTCAGCAGCAAGTACTCGCTGTTCCTGTCCGAGGCCAGCAACGAGGAGATCGTCTCCATATCGAAGGAGCTGTCGGAGGAGGTGGCCGGGCAGGCCCGCACCCTCAGCTACATGTCGGTTGTGATGGTCATAGCCTCGGCGCTGGTCCCCCTGGTGTCCATATTCCTGATACAGGCCGGGAGCACCGTCACGAACTACGACGTGATCGTCAAGTTCGTGCGGTTCGCGGCGCTGGCGATGATGTGCATCGCCGCTGTGACGTCGATGATGTCCGCGAACAAGGCCCTGCGTGCGCTCTCGATGTCAACGCTGATGTGGAGGAACGTGCGGGAGTCCCCGAGCGACGAGTCGGCCTACGAGCAGACCAACGCCATGAGCCGCGCCAACAAGCTGCTGTTCACCGGGAGGAACAACCTGAAGGTGGGCATCAGCCTGCTGGCCGCCGGCGTGACACTGTTCACCGCCACGTACGCCTTCGAGATGCTGTCCACCATGGGGTACTTCTGAGGTCCGGCATGGAAGACAGCAAAGCCGGCGCCCTTCGGCGTCAATCACTAACTCACGCTTCTCGGAGCGGAAGCTCCGCTGAAGGGGAGGGTCCGGAACCGTACTCCGACGGTCCCGGCCGCAGGCATCCGGCCGCACGGCGCGCCCGGGCGGGATCCGACTCCGCGGAACCCGTCCATGGCGCCGCGGCCGATGCGGGGGCAGCAGTCGCCCCCGTCCGCCTCAGCGTTTCCATCCCCCATAGGATGGCGGCGTCCTCTCGAAACCCGGGGCCCCTTCTCCGAGGGGCCCGCATGTATCCCTCCGGGCGGGGTCCCCGCCCCGCCCGAACCATCCGGGAGCCGCGGAATCCGTACCCTCGCGGCACCGGCAAACCTCTTCCATCCCAGCGGGAGCGGGCGGTACCCCGCCCCGCATACATAACCAGAATATCGCCGACGGAGAAGGGATTCAGCTGGCGGCCTGCGCGTCCTTATCCATCTGCTCGAACTCCCGCTCGAGCTTCCCGAACTCCATGCGGGCCATCCCCATCAGGCACACCGCCCCGAACACGTGGACGATGACCATGCTGTAGATGATCCCCTCGTAGGATCCGAACGCGTACGCGGAGATAGCGTACAGTGCCAGTTTCACCACCGCCCACAGGAAGTAGAAGTTCATCGCCCTCTTCGCCTTCTTCATGGTCTGGAGCATGGACGCGCCCACACCCATCAGGGCGGAGAACGGCACGAGGAGCGCGGCGACCTGCAGCGTCCACACGAACTCCGGGCGCAGGGCGGCCATCGACTCCTCGTAGGTGAGGATCGTCATCAGCGGTTCCGAGAGCACCAGCAGGAACACCATCAGGCACAGCCCTATGCCGACGACCAGCCTCGTCGTGTAGCGGAACCCCTCGCGCATCTTCCCCAGGTCGTGCTGCCCGAACCCGGCCGAGCACACGGGGATCATCGCGCTGTCGTAGGCCCTTCCGGGCAGCGTGGCGAGCCCGATGTACTTCCAGGCGTAGTTGTAGAACATCACCGCGTTCGTCCCCCCGGCGGCGATCAGGAACACGCGCTGGACCAGGTCGGTCATGTTGGATATGATGGTCTGGACGGACTTCGGCCCCCCGACCTCCATCACCCCGTGGACGGCCGCCCTGTCGGGGCGGAAGCAGGACCTGTTCAGCTTGACGATCATCCTGCCTCCCCTGTACCAGCTCAGTCCGAGGATGAGGGAGAGCAGCGCGGATATGGCGGTCGCGAGCCCGGCTCCGAACACGCCCATGCCGAACCCGTAGATCAGGACGGGGTCGATGACCATGTTGAAGCACGCCGCGCTCATCTGGACGAGCGTGGACTTCTTGGCGGCGCCCTCGCCGCGCAGGATCCCCGCGATGATGCTCTCGCACAGCAGCGCGGGGGACAGCAGGATGTACGGCATGAGGTAGTCCATGCTCTCGTGCATGATCCCCCCGGCGCCCATGAGGTCGAGGGCGGGTTCCGCTATGACGTAGATGACGATCGACGACAGCACCGCGGTGACCGCGCCGAGGATCAGCGCGTTCCCCGCGAGCTTCCCCGCGAAGGCCCTCTCGCCCTTGCCCAGATGGTAGGCGATGGACGTCGTGGCGCCCGTCGCTATCCCGAGACCGGCGCACATCATCAGCCCGTACAGCGGGACGACGGTGGAGACCGCGGCGCTGGATGAGGTCCCCAGTCCTGAGACCCAGAACGTGTCCACGAACTGGTTGACCTCGACCACGGCGAAGGCGATGAGGAAGGCTCCCACCATGCTCCTGATCGCCACCTTGGGATCGCCCAGGAGTCTCTCGAGGTCCTTGTTGGAAGACATCAGTACCATCCTTGTCCTTGGGGGAACAGTTGCTGGTGCAATTCGCGGACTTGCTGCCACCGCACGGCCGTACTCATTGATAAACGGGACGGCCTCCGAACCTCTCACCCGGAGCTGTCGATGTGCTTCCCAGTCTGGTGCTCGAACTGGGCATCCTCCGGATCCCTGCCGCCGTCCACATGGAAGACCACGTACGGGCGGCCGTCCACCTGCAGTATGTCCGCCCTCACCTTGTAGACCTCCGAGATGATCTCCGACGTTATGGCCTCCTCGGCGGTCCCGTCGGCGCGGATCTCCCCCTCGGAGAACATGATGACGCGGTCGGAGAAGCGGGACGCGATGTTCAGGTCGTGGCATATCACCAGGACCATGATCCCGCGCTCGTGCGCGATGTCGTGCAGGAGCTGCATCGTGTAGATCTGGTGGTAGATGTCCAGGTTCGAGGTGGGCTCGTCCAGCATGAGCAGGTCCGGCATCTGCGCCAGGCCGCGGGCGATCATCACCCTCTGGTGCTGCCCGGCGGAGAGCTCGTTGAAGTTCCGCATGGCGTACTCGCCCATGTGCATCATCTTCAGGGCTCCGACGGCGATCTCCATGTCCTCCCTGGTGGTGGCGAAGCCGGAGTGCGGGTACCTGCCCATGAGCACGGTGTCCATGACTGTCATGGCGAACGTCTCCCCCGAGGACTGCGGCACGTAGGCGATGCGCTTGGCGATCTCCTTGTACGACATCTCGGTGACGTCCCTGCCGTCCAGGAGCACGCGCCCCTTGGTCGGCTCGAGGATCTTGTTGATCGTGTACATGAACGTGGACTTGCCGACCCCGTTCGGCCCCAGGATGCTGATGAGCCCGGGCCGGTCCAGGTGGAGGTTGATGTCCTCCCAGACGACGGTGTCCCCGTAGCTGACGCCGAGGCCCTCCGCCTTCACGGTCATGACCATGTCACCACACCTCCTTCTTCTGCCTGACGATGAGGAACATGAACAGCGGGCCTCCGATGATGGCCGTGATGATGCCGACCGGGATGGAGGTGGACACGAACTGCACGGCGCAGTCCGCCAGGAGCATGACGCAGGATCCCATCAGCCCGGCGGCGGGGATCAGGATCTTGTTGTCCGATCCGACGAATATGCGGGCTATGTGCGGCCCCACGAGGCCCACGAACCCGATTATCCCGGTGAAGCTCACGATGCCGGCGGCCATGATGGACACGGTCACGAGGAGTATGATGCGGGCGTTGTTGACGTTGATCCCGATGCTCTTGGAGTACGAGTCCCCCGCGTTCATCGTGTTCAGCACGCGGGCCATGTACATCAGGACGATGCCGCCTCCCAGGGTGACGGCCAGGATGAACGGTATGTTGTCCCAGCTGGCGTTGGCGAGGGTTCCGACGGTCCACGCGTACACCGACGACGCGGCGTCCGGGTCGGCGACCAGCATGAAGTACGACTGTATCGCGTTGAAGATGTACATCAGCGAGATCCCGGACAGGATGATCATCGCCGGGGAGGGCTTCCTGAACGTCGACAGGACGACGATGAACATCGCGGGGATCATGGCGAAGACGAACGCGTTGACGACCGTCCCGTAGTTCCCGGGCAGGAAAGAGAAGCCCATCGTGATGGCCAGGGTCGCTCCCAGCGCCGCACCGGAGGATATACCCGTGGTGTACGGGTCGGCGAGCGGGTTCTTCAGCATGCTCTGCATGGCGGCACCGGCCATGGCCAGGCCGAATCCGGCTATCACCGCGACGATCACGCGCGGCATGCGGAAGTCCCACACGACGAGCTGGTCCAGGGTCTCGATCGGACCCCAGTGGATGAGGCGGTCGAAGATGCTGGTGTAGACGTCGACGATGCTGATGCTGTACTTCCCGAGCCCCAGGTCGATGGCGAAGAGTATTGCGGCCATCAGGGCCACGACGAGGATCATCATGGTCCTGGTGTGCTTGTACGCGGTGTAGGAACCTATGATCGCGTCGTCGTCGAGCGGATCCCCTCCCTTTCCACCGAGCCTGTCCAGGGTCTTCCCGGTGATGCGCACCCTGCGCCCGGCTTCCGCGAGTTTCGATTTGATTCTGATCTTGGCCGTGCCTGTCCCCCCATGACTCAGACGATCACTCCTGTGATCTCGTAATTCGAAGAGGCGATGCACACGCGCTCGACCGTGCACAGCTCCCCCACGTAGAACGTGTATTCGATCCCGTCCTCGCTGTACGACCAGACGCCGACGGTCTCCCCGTCGATGTCCGCCGTGCCGAGGCTCCTGTAGATCGAGGCGTTCGGACTGTCCTCCAGATCGAAGGCGATCCCGAACTCCAGTGTCCTCGAGCCGCTGTCGGTGACGGCCGTGAATGTGAATTGGAAGACGCGCCCGCTGCCCGTCTCGTTGACGTACTCGGACGTGCCGGTGCCTGTGCACTCGGCCCCGTCCACCGTTCCGGTGAGGACGTACTCATGGGACGCCTCGCGCTCGTCCGACTCGGATCCCGACAGCCCCATGAACACCAGTGCGAAGGATGCCGTGACCACTGTGAGCAGCGCAACCAGCGCGACGGCGGCCATCCTGTTGTCGACGTACATCCTCCTGATCCCCCTCAGTCAGCCATTATGTTCTTGTCCGACCCCTCTCCGCAGTACAGCAGGTTGAGGGTGTCGTACGTCCACTGTCCGGCCTCCTCGGTGCCGTAGTTCCCCATGAACTGGAGGTACGTGTTGACGACCTCCTCGAGGTCCATGTCGCTGAAGAGCTCCGGATAGAGGTACTTCGCTATCATGAGGCAGAATATGACCTCCCCCGGGCCGGTGGCGTTGATCCATCCCGTGATCACCAGCTCCGTTCCGGTCAGCTGGGCGATCTGGGACGACCTGAGGTCGTAGGATGCTATCATCTGCGCCGCGGTGGCGTTGTACGGCGATCCGACCGTTCCGATGATCAGGTCGATCCCGTACTGCTGGTAGAACGCGGCCAGGGCCTCCTGGTCCAGGTCCTGATAGTGGGTCTCGGTTATCCCGTGGTCCTCGAAGTACTGCCCGGCGACGTCCACGATGCCGAGCTTCACGAGGTTCCTGTGCTCCCCCGACGTCCCCGCCAGGAGGCTGTACAGGCTGTCGGAGCTGCTCACATAGGTGACGATGACCTTCTTCTTCTCCGACTCCTCGAGGGTGGACACCCTCTGCTCGATGCCGTCCATGATGGAGTCGTACCACTCCGCGTACGCGACGGCCCTGTCCCAGGACAGTCCGCCCGAGCCGGTGTTGAACAGGTATCCGGCGGTGATGATCCCGTTGATCGCGGCCCCGTTCTCCCAGGAGGGCAGGCGGACCAGCTGGATCTTGTCGTAGGATCCGAGCTGCGTCTCCAGGTATCCGGTGTTGTACGCGTTGACGGAGTTCATCCACACCGTCAGGTACCCGTCGTTGTCCCTGGCGACCTGCGCGTACGTCTCCGCGTTTGGTGTCTTGTGGGAGCCTATGTTCCCCAGTCCGGAGTCGTAGTCGAGGATGTACTCGTACTCGGTGTAGAACGTTCCCTGGGGGCTGTTCATGGAGCATCTCTCATCCGTGGCGACCACGTTCTCGGGGCAGAGGATGCAGATGGCCTCCAGGGTCTGGGTCAGGATGTTGGCCAGGTTCAGGGGGTACGACATGTTGAACGAGGCGATGTTGTAGTCGACGTTGAAGTAGTAGACGACGTCCTGGTCGAACGAGATCATCCTCTCGATTATCTCGACGTCCTGCTCGTCTATCAGGCCGTCGTAGTTGGCGTCGGCCATGTAGGACTCGGTGTAGACGTATCCGTCCGCGATGAGGGCGCGGACCGCCTTCACGTCCTCCTCGTCTATGACGTCGTTGCAGTCGGCGTTCCCCAGGACCATGAGGCGGGCCGGGTACTCGGTCTCGGAGGACCTCATGCTGCCGAGGAGGTCGGAGAGGGCGGACTTGTTGGCCTCGCCCGGCGTGAGCTCGCCCTCATCCCCGCCGATGCCGACGATGCAGCATGCGGCTGCGACGATTGCGATGACCGCGACCGCTGCCGCAGCGCCCCTCTTCGTGGTTTCCATCTCCCCGTCTCCTTAATTCATTGGATGATATGACCAATGATACATCAGCCCGTATACAGTATAAAACCGTTAGTTTATGTCCGATTTCCAACCTTCCGTATTTAAGGCATCTCCGATCCAGGCCAAACCATATCCATTCCCGACGTCGTCAGACCGTCGATATAATGCCTCCAATTGTCGGTACTATAATAATAGAACTGAGGGCGGAGCCGTGTCATTTAAATACTAAAGGCAGAAAAATGTTAGGAACTGCTTAATCTCGACATACCCGAGGGGAGTATCCTCCGGATCGCCGCTCAGGATGCGACGCCGGACGGAACAGGTTCCGTGTCGAGGGTCCTGTACGTGCCCTTCAGCAGCCTGAACATCAGCACGGTGATCGCCGGGGTGGCGAAGACGTTCACCAGGACAAGCGACCAGTAGATCGCATCCATCGATACCGTCGCGGCGAAGAAGTAGAGCACGATGAACGAGAACTCGCGGGTGAACGTGAGCGCGGTGGCGAGGAACGCGTGCCTTATCGCCTGAAGAACCGATATAGACACGTCCCACAGCGGCCTGAGGATGCATGTTAGGGAGTAGATCCTCATCGCGTGCGTCAGCTCCGCGTGGAGGGCCTCCATGCTCTCGGAGTTGACGAACGCCGCGGCCAGGAACTCCGCGGCCGCGAATATCAGCAGGTTGAACGCAGCCTCCATCGCGATGATCAGCCTGTACGTTATCCGGACGCACTCGGCGATCTTCCCGCTGTCCCTCTGGCCTATGGCCGCCGAGACGATCGGAACCAGCGACTTGGCTATCGCCCTCGCCGGGATCATCGCCAGCGTGACGAAGTTGAATGCGTAGATGTAGACCACCAGCCCGTCCGATCCGCCGCACGAGACGACCAGTGCCTGCTGGGGGATGGTCATCAGGGACACCAGCATCATCTCGACGGTGCAGGGAACCCCGACGACCGCCAGGTCGACAAGCGCGGCCCTCCGGAAGGAGACCTTGCGGGGGCTCAGCCTGATGTACGGCTTCCCGGCCAGGTACCACCGGAACCCGATGACGGTGATGGCGATGAAGGAGATGCACGTCGCGACGGAAGCGCCGAGCACGCCCATATCCAGGACGTAGATGAACACGGGGTCCAGCACGATGTTGAGCGCCGACGCGATCAGCGATAGGATCATGGACTTCCTGGAGGCGCCCTCCGCCCTGAGCAGGGCGGCCCAGATCCCGTTCATCATGATGAAGAACGAGCAGAGAAGGAAGGGGACGGTGTAGTCCATGCACATGTCCACGTGGTTGCCCCCGCCGCTGAGGACGATCAGCGGCTCCGCCAGGAACAGCAGGATGGCCGATATGGCGATCGAGATCACCAATGTCAGAGCGATGGTCGTCGACGCGGCGGTCTCCGCTTTCTCGCGGTCGCCGGCGCCCAGGTGCCTGGCGATCGACGCCGACGCTCCTATGCCGAAACCGCTCCCTATGGCCGCGATCAGCGTGTAGACGGGGGCGGCGATGGATATGGCTGACATCTCGTCCGCGCCGAGGCCGGAGCACCACAGCCCGTCCACGAAGCTCTGCAGGAACGCGATGAGCATCGAGAGGAACAGCGGGACGGACATGCTGAAGATGGCCCTCTTCGGAGAGCTCAGAATGTTGTCCAGATCATCCGTGCACCGACCCATGCGATCGGTTGGTATACAATGGCGCGCGGAAGATAAAGTTGGTTAGGCGCGGAAGGCGTAATGTTATGCGCCTTCCGTGCAAGGAAATGACTTTCGTATGGATGTATAATCCATCCAGTCTCTCAGTCCCTCTTGACCGTCTCGGAGACACGGGTCAGGTTGCCCTCGGGGTCGCACACCAGCGCCTCGAACGCGGTGTTGAGGAACAGCCCGTTCTCGACCACTCCGGGGGTGACGTCGATCCTCGACTCGATGAAGAAGGGGTTCTCGATGCCGTTGGGGAATCTGCAGTCGTAGATGTAGTTCCCGCCGTCGGTCACGAAGGGCTTGCCGTCCTTCATCCTGAGCACTGGTTCGCATCCCTGCCTCTTCAGCGCGTGGCTGGTGTGCTGGTGCCCGAACCTGAGCACTTCGACAGGCAGCGGCGCCTTCGTGCCGAGCTTCTCCACGAGCTTGGAGTCGTCGGCGACGATGATCTCCGAGACGGTCGCGGCGGCCACGATCTTCTCCCTGAGGAGAGCGCCTCCGAGGCCCTTGACCAGGTTCATCTTGGGATCTATCTCGTCGGCTCCGTCGATGGTGATGTCCAGCTTGTCCACCTCGTCCAGGTCCAGGACATCGATGCCCCATCCGCGGGCGAGCTCCTCGCTCTGGACGGAGGTGGCGACGCACTTCAGCCTGTAGCCGTTCTCGTTGACCAGCTGCCCGATCCTCCTGATGGCGTAGTACGCCGTGGAGCCCGTTCCGAGCCCGACGTTCATGCCGTCCTTCACGTACTGGTCGACCGCCGCCTCGGCGACGATCCTCTTCATCTCGGCCGCTTCTAGAACCATGTCGGGCGCCTCTGTCCGACGTTATCCATACTGGTTTAATCAGCTTTTCCATAGAGGCTATTCCAATCGGGAATTCGTCAGACAATCGGATGAATGGATGTGTGCATCGGCCGTATGAGATGGTCACAGGTCAGATGAGTCCGCGTCACAGCAGCCGATTCTTATTAACGATTTTCCGGTTTTTCGTTAATATAGAAAGCCATATTAACGCAGGGTTGAATATGGGTGCATGGACGAGGGGGAGTACAGGCCGGTTGTGTCCGGGGAGGTAAGATGGGCTGATAACGGCCAGTATTGCTTCTTCCAGCCGAATCCTCTTCCTTTCGACCTGGAATTGGACGACGACACGCGCGAGAGGATGTCCAGGCTCCATCTGCTCCTGGGAAGGCTGGATGGAAAGGTCTCCCAGCTTCCGCCTGGGGAGAAGGACATCCTGACCCTGGCATTCACAAGGAAGGAGTCGATCCTTTCGTCCGCGATAGAGGGAACAGGGACCACGATGGCGGACCTGTACCGTTCCGAGAGGATTCCCGAACGCGATCCCGTCAAGGCCGCGGACAACCGCGAGGTCGTCAATTACAAGAAGGCCCTGGAATTCGGTCTCGCACGCTCCGAAAGCAACGGGGCCATCACAGAGCAGTGCATGATGGAGATGCACGCAATCCTGATGGAGGGGGTCCGCGGGAAGGACAAGACTCCAGGGGTGTACCGCGATACGCAGGTCTTCGTGGGTGTTCCCGGAGACACAGTGGAGACCGCAAGATACGTACCGATGCCTCCGGGAAACATTCAGTGGGCTATGGACAGCTGGTTTGAATATGTCAACGGCAGGAAGGACGATTTCCTGATCAGGGCGGCTCTGGCCCACTATCAGTTCGAGACCATCCATCCCTTCAAGGACGGCAACGGCAGGATCGGGAGGCTGATGATCATGCTGATCCTGTGCAGGTGCGGCGTCTTCGAGCATCCTGTCCTGTACCTGAGTGAATTCTTCAACCGTCACAGGAGCGATTATATCGACGCTCTCAACGGCATAAGGGAAGCCGACAGATTCGCGGAGTGGCTGAATTTCTTCTTCACGGGATTGGAGGTCCAGGCAAAGAGTTCCATGAACCTGATAGACTCGCTTTCTGCGTACCGTGCTGAGATAACGGCGGGCGAGAAGAATATCAACGCCATACGCGCGATGGACATGCTGTTCAGAAATCCATTTGTGCGCGTTGCCGACGTAGCCGAAGAGACCGGTCTGTCTATCCCGGCGGCAACTCGTATCGTGGAGTCTCTGGAGTCCCGCGGCATCCTGCGCGAGACGACTAGGCAGAAAAGGAACCGTCTGTATGTCGCCGATAGGATTCTGAAGCTTCTGGATGACTGAATAGATGATCCTTATTAACGATTTCATCGTTTTTCGTTAATAAGAAAAATCATATTAACGCGGAGTTAAACAAGGGACGGTTCTTGCCCGATCATTATCTTTATCTTTCTCGGTCAAAAAGATAAACGTGAATTCGGCACCCCTCTGATTATTTTCTGACGCCGGGCAGAGCCCCGGCTG
>JAUNYA010000132.1 GCA_030539565.1 Thermoplasmata archaeon
TGAATCACTTGGCAGCAGAAACTAGCTTCAATGTGCTCAAGCACGTGCTCGTTCCCGAGCATCACCTCCTCGCTCCTGAGGAGGCGGACGCGGTGCTCCAGGAACTGGGGATAGGCAAAGGGCAGCTCCCCAAAATCAGGAAGAGCGACCCCGGGATCAAGATCCTGGAGACGATCCACGGGCCCATAGACGAGGGAAGGGTCATCAGGATCGTGAGGAAGAGCGAGACCGCGCAGGAGTTCGTGGTCTACAGACTGGTCACGAGGGGGTGAGCGGATGAGGGATCTTGTAAATCTTTACTTCACCGAGCACAACATCGTGAGCCACCACATCTCGTCCTTCGACGATTTCATCGCCACCGTCGACAACCCCAACAGCAGGATGCAGAGGATCGTCGACGACATCCGCGTCCCCACCGACGACGCCGAGAGGGGGATCATCAAGCTGGACCCCGAGAGGACCGGCGGAAGGAACATCGAGATCCACATCGGCAGGAAGAGGGACGAGGACGGCAACGTCGACCTCCAGGCCAAGCCCACCATCCGCGTCGAGGCCCCGAAGGTCGTCGAGGCCAACGGATACAGCCACGAGCTCACGCCCATGGAGGCCAGGCTCAGGAACCTCAACTACATGTCCCCCGTCTTCGTCAGGTTCGAGGTCTTCGAGGACGGAAACGAGATGGAGGTCCCCGAGAACGACAAGTGGATCCACGTCGGCGACCTCCCCATGATGATCAAGTCCTCCGGCTGCAACCTGAACCGCCAGGTGATGGAGAGGCACGCCGAGCGCAGCTTCACCGACAGGGAGTACGAGGAGGAGCTCATCAGGCAGAAGGAGGACCCCAGGGAGCCGGGAGGATACTTCATCATCGGCGGAACCGAGAGGGTCCTGATCACGCTCGAGGACCTGGCCCCCAACAGGGTCATGGTCGAGTACAACGAGAAGTACGGCGCGGCCGTGGAGGTCGCCAAGGTGTTCTCCCAGAAGGACGGATACCGCGCCCTCACCCTCGTGGAGAAGAAGAAGGACGGCATGGTCATGGTCTCCGTGCCCGTCGCCTCCGGAAGCATCCCCCTCATCGCCCTGATGAAGGCCCTCGGGATGGAGTCCGACGAGGAGATCTACGAGACCATCGTCTCCGACGAGGCCATGGCGAACATCGTCTACGCCAACATCGAGGCCTCGCTCGACAAGAAGACCTACGCCCCCAACGGATACCACACCCAGGAGGACGCGATCCTGTTCCTCGAGAGGAACTTCGCCGCCGGTCAGGCGAAGGAGTACAGGACCAAGAAGGTCGAGAGCATCCTCGACAGGTCGCTGCTGCCCCACCTGGGAGACTCCCAGGAGGACCGCATGAAGAAGGCCATCTTCCTCGGCCGCGTGGCCCGCTCCGTCCTGGAGCTGTCCCTCGGCAAGAGGAAGGAGGACGACAAGGACCACTACGCCAACAAGAGGCTCAAGCTGTCCGGCGACCTCATGGAGGACCTCTTCAGGACCAGCTTCAGCAGCCTGATGAAGGACCTGAAGTACCAGCTCGAGAGGAACTGGGGAAGGAAGAAGAGCGAGATGAGCATCGCCTCCTCGATCCGCCCCGACCTCCTCACCCACAAGCTCCTGCACGCCCTCGCCACCGGCAACTGGGTCGGCGGCCGCGCCGGAGTCTCGCAGCTCCTCGACAGGACGTCCAACCTGTCCGCCATGTCGCACCTCAGGAGGGTCACCTCCTCGCTGACCAGGAGCCAGCCCCACTTCGAGGCCCGTGACCTGCACCCCACCCAGTGGGGCAGGCTGTGCCCGTCCGAGACCCCCGAGGGTCAGAACTGCGGACTGGTGAAGAACGCGGCGCTCATCATCGACGTCTCCGAGGGATTCCCCGACACCGACGTCAAGTGGATGCTGAGGGAGCTCGACCTCGAGACCGTCAAGTCCGGAACCGGGGCCAGGGTCTACGTCAACGGTGACCTCGTGGGAACCCACGCCGACCCCTCCAAGCTCGTCTCCGACATCAGGGAGCGCAGGCGCTGCGGGCTGATCTCCAACGAGATCAACATCCGCTACGACGAGGAGATGGGCGAGATCATCATCAACTGCGACGAGGGCCGCCTCAGGAGGCCCCTGCTCATCGTCAAGAACGGCAGGCTCGCGCTCACCAGGAAGCACGTCGAGGGCATCCGCGACGGCAGGATCAGGTGGAACGACCTGTTCCGCGAGGGCATCATCGAGTGGCTCGACGCGGAGGAGGAGGAGGACGCCCTGGTGCTCGTGGACGCCTACGACACACCCAGGAGGTGCCCCTGCTGCAACCACGCCCTGTCCGGCACCGACGTCGACTGGATGAACCTCGGCAAGGAGGGCGACGTCATGCTCAAGTGCAAGTGGTGCTCCGAGGAGTTCGCCGTGCCCAGCAAGGTCGAGCCCAAGTTCACCCACATGGAGATCGACCCGATGATCATCATCGGAGTCGCCGCGGGAATCGTCCCGTACCCCGAGCACAACTCCGCCCCCCGTATCACCATGGGAGCCGGAATGGGTAAGCAGGCGCTCGGAGTCTCCACCGCCAACTACAGGATCAGGCCCGACACCAGGGGTCACCTGATGCAGTACCCCCAGGTCCCGATGGTCCAGACCCAGACCATGGAGTACA
>JAUNYA010000133.1 GCA_030539565.1 Thermoplasmata archaeon
ATTGGTACCGCATTTATTTAAAGTTCACCCAACTTTTCTTAGAGTGAACGCCGGGGCCGGAAACAAGGTTCCGGCCCCCGGAATCAGCCCTTTTTCACAGCGACCTTCTTGCCATTGAAGGCTATCCCCAATGTACCGACATTGGTCATCCCATGGGTGTAGTCCTTCTCCTCTATCTGCTTCAGGGCTTTGAGAGCCTCTTTCTCGAGTACTCCCCTGCTACGGAACCCCTTCAGTGCCTTGAACTCGATCATGATGTTGCTGTAATCAGAATCGATGCTCTCCAGATAGAGGTCGTAGTATCCATCGCCGTTCATGCCCTCCATATGAGGGACATGGGTTCTGCATCTTCCACAGAACAACATGTACATAAACATCTGATAAACATGCTCGGTTCCCAGAACCTTGAAGTCGCAGTACATCAGAACCTCACGAATCTTCGACTCGGAAGCGGCTTCATCGAGACTCGTGACTGCATTCACCGCCTCTGTGAATATTCTGTCGTCTCCCGGTCTGACCTTAGCAAGAGCGTGTTTGGAGAATACCATCATCGTCTCCAGATTAGGAATCGAAAGCTCGTATCCTCCGGGCGTGGGTATAGCCTTAAGATATCCAGACATGGCCATTATCTGATACAGAGCATCCGTACTGGAAGATATGTCTGCATATGTAACCAGAGGGTCCACGTCCTTTACAACAGGCTTGCTATCAACGTTCAGTCTAGCGAGCTCAACATACTCTTCAGGAGTAACGCGGGATAGCAAATTGTCGATGATGTCGTTACCGCTGGTCCCTCCCCAATAGACTGCAGGCTTGAGGCCGTTCTGGAAATATGACAGGACACTCCAAGGATTGTATACATCCTTCTCACCGAAGCGGTATCCGTCATACCATTGACGGATCTCATCCATCTTCTCAGGCGCCTCCGCCTCGGCACACATGGCCCTCACCTCGTCTTCGGTAAAACCGAATGCGTCGTCGAACCCTGTGGAGAAGATGTTGTCCGTGAATGCATTGTTGAGGCCGGAGAATATGCCCTCCTTGGCAATCTGCATAATCCCCGTGACGACGGCGAACTTCAAGGAATCGTTATCCTTCAGCGCGAGCCCCAGCACTCTCTTGAGGAACTCAAGGATCTTGGCCTGATGTGGCATACCGTATGCATTGTTCACCGCATTGTCATACTCGTCAATCAGCAAGATCACGCCCTTGCCGTGATGTGCCTTCAGCATATTGCTGAGAGATTTGATCGAACGCGCGAGACACTCGTCGTCGGCATCCCCTCTGCGAAGGCTCTGAAGAAGATCGCGATCGGTTTCGTCCAGATTCATCGAATCTGCGAGATAAGGGTATCTACCTACAACATCGGACACCTCATACCTGAACGATTTCAGGAACGAGTCGTAGCTTCCGACAGCCAGATCCTTCAGAGTTATGGATATGACTGGATATGCACTCATATTGGGATCGTTCGGACGCCTGTTCATGACCTCCAGACCGTCGAACCATGCCTCCGCCTTCCCCTTGTACGCCTGGTTGAAATAGGCGTCCAGCATGCTGAGGTTCAGCGTCTTGCCGAACCTGCGGGGGCGCGTGAACAGAAACACCTCGATGTTGTTCTGCGACAGTATGCGGTCTATGACGAACGTCTTGTCCACATACAGCAGTCCTGCCTCCCTCATCTTAGGGAAGTTCTTGATGCCCATGGGCACGAGCCTCATGTCCTCCGAATCATCCCCGCTCTTATTAACCGTACCTTCTGAGCCCATTGTATCCCATCTTTGGAGAAGCATCTGAGGTATATCAACTGCTGTCTGTTATTTCTGTTATTGTTGCGATATAGCTATAAAATCCTATGTTTTGGATCTCGGTTCATCCTCGCAACAAATCCATTGTTGCCCAGCGCAACACCGATGTGTACAAGAGGTATCCCTTCACGGGCGTGGCTTTCATCATTCTCTACCTCGGCCAGGGCCTCCCCTGCGATGTTCCAAAGCATCACAGGATTGTCCGTATCCAAACGAGTATACTCTGCGTGAACATCGCGATACATCCCGTTGGTTGACCGCAGCAAGATCTCGAGATGAGAGTCCCTCACACTCAGGACCTTAAGCTCGTGAGTGAAGAGATTAAACTTCAACATGCTGTAAATGTAACTCAAGTAACTGTCCATACTGTTATCGAGAAGGAATGCCGCATCCTGGTAGATGTCGTTCATGGCTCTCTGGATGCACGGACCGTCCCCGGACTGATAGGCCCTGACCATTGCGGCCACACGCCGCGACTGCACATTAGTGGTGTTTTCGTCTCCAATAGCCTATTCCATGATTGGAAATAGGATTAGAATTATAAAAACGCATTAGAAGCCCGATGCGCCAGCGACCCATTGGAGGGATCGATGAGAATTATGGGTGGGGCCCGAAGGCCCCTAGGCAACAAGTCCATTGGGGGGTTGTACCCCCCGGTTTTTAGGTTCAGAGGACGACCGGCGTGATGTGCGCCGAGAGTCCGAGGTCCTGCTCGGACATGCCCATGGCGAGTCCGAAGAGCTGGGACAGGTGGAGGACGGGCATGCTGTAGCCCAGGTCCTTCTGGCTGCCGTCGAACTGCAGGTGGCAGAACGGGCAGACGTCGACGA
>JAUNYA010000028.1:0-6546 GCA_030539565.1 Thermoplasmata archaeon
AGGTCTACCTCCGCTCCCGCGGCAGGAAGATGATGGCGGTCAAGCTGGGAGTGCTCGAGAACTGCAGGAAGCTCAAGGAGGACGGTCTGAAGCCTCCGTCCGTCGTGCTCGTCCCCGTCGTGGGCAAGGGCATGAACGACGACATCGTCGGGGACATCGTGCGCTTCGCGTTCGACAACTCCGACATCGTCCGCGGGGTCAACTTCCAGCCCATCGCGTTCACCGGAAGGGTCACCAACGAGGAGGTCGCCTCCGGAAGGTTCACCCTCCCCGACCTCGTGAAGTGCGTCGAGGAGCAGACCGGATACGCCACGAAGGAGGACTGGTACCCCGTCCCCGTCGTCGCCCCGATCTCCAAGTTCGCGTCCATCATCCTGGGCCAGAACAAGGTGACGTTCACCACGCACCCGCACTGCGGGATCGCGACCTACCTGTTCCAGGACGACAAGGGCAACGTCGTGCCCTTCCCCAGGTTCGTGGACGTCGCGCGCTTCTCCGCCGGTCTCAACCAGATCGCGGACAAGGCCGAGGACTCCAGGTTCAAGAAGCTGTACGTCGCGAAGCTGATCAAGCTGCTGAACAGCTGCGTGGACGAGTCGAAGATGCCCGAGGGCCTCTCGAAGAAGAAGTTCGTCATGCTGATCAAGGACGTCATGTCCGACAAGTCCAAGGACACCCTCGCGGCGTTCTCGTGGAAGATGATGCTCATCGCGGGCATGCACTTCCAGGACAGCTACAACTACGACGTCGAGAGGGTCAGGAGGTGCGGTGTGCACTACATCACCCCGGACCTCAGGATCATCCCGTTCTGCGCATACAACTCCGGCCCCGAGTTCAGGAAGGGAGTCGAGGAGGAGTTCTCCGTGCCCCTGGCGGAGTGGAAGAAGACCCACGCCAAGGAGGCCCAGGAGCTGGCCGCCGCCCTGATCGTCCCCAAGGACATGCAGGCCGACGAGCCCGAAACCAAGGAGTGATTTCGATGATAGTGGATCTCAACAAATGCCTGCACTGCGGGGGATGCGTCGGGTCATGCCCCAAGAACGCGATCTTCCTCAACGACTTCGTGCTGGAGTTCAACAGCGACTGCGTCAGGTGCGGCCGCTGCGTCAAGCTCTGCCCCGTGTCCGCCCTCTCCCTGGAGGCCAAGGCATGAGGACCCTCGAGTGCGACGTCGTCGTCTGCGGCGCCGGTCCCGGCGGCAGCATGGCCGCCAGGTACTGCGCCGAGGGCGGACTCAACACGATCCTGATCGAGAAGAAGGCGGAGGTCGGCGCTCCGCTGAGGTGCGCGGAGGGCGTCTCCAAGAAGTGGCTCCAGGAGGTCGGCATCGAGCCCGACCCCTCGTGGATCCGCGGGGACATGAAGGGCGCCATCATCAAGTCCCCCCAGGGGACCACCTTCCAGCTGGACGAGTCCAAGGCGGGAGCCGAGGTCGGCTACGTGCTGGAGAGGCACATCTTCGACAAGTCGCTCGCCAGGATGGCCGCGGAGGCCGGGGCCACCATCATGCTCAGGACCTCCTGCACCGGAGTGATCCGCGAGGACGGGAAGCTCGTCGGTATCAAGGCCAGGAGCATGGGCGAGGAGATCGAGATCCGCGCCAAGGTCGTCGTGGCCGCCGACGGATACGAGAGCCAGGTCGGCAGGTGGGCCGGAATCGACACAACCCTGAAGCTCAGCGACATCGACTCCTGCATCCAGTACAGGATGTGCAACATCGACGTCGCCCCCGACTACTGCGAGTTCGTGATCGGCTCCGTCGCGCCCGGAGGATACGTCTGGATCTTCCCCAAGGGCAACGGCGTCGCCAATGTGGGAATCGGAGTCATGGGGAGGCTGTGCAAGGGCAACGGGGACGCCAAGCGCTACCTGGACGACTTCATCGCCAAGGACCCCCGCCTGAACAAGGGCCAGTGCCTGGAGATCATGGGCGGATTCGTGTCCACCTGCCCCGGACTGGACTGCTCCGTGGATGACAACCTGGTGCTCGTCGGTGACGCCGCGAGGATCATCGACCCCATCACCGGCGGCGGCATCGCGCACGCCTGCAGGACCGGCATGTACGCCGGGAAGGTCATCACCGAGTGCGCCAAGACCGGCGACTTCTCCAAGAAGGCGCTGATGGCGTACGACAAGATGTGGCGCGACAGGATGGAGGACAAGCTCTTCAGGAACTTCATGGCCAAGGAGAAGCTTGCCTCCCTAGACGACGAGACCATCGACGAGCTCATCAAGATGATCAAGACCGCCGACATCGGTGAGGTCAACGTCTACAACCTGCTCAAGGCCGTCAAGGAGAAGTTCCCCCAGGTGGTCGAGGGCTTCGAGGACCTCATCTGAGGATCAAAACAGGGAGGGGGGCTCCCCCTCCCATCTCATCTCAAGCAGTTTTCATCAAAGCTGGTCCAGATACCCCTGGTAGGACGGACCGTGGTTCAGGCAATGGAGGACGAACTCCTCCATGTTGGTGTTCTCGTTCTCCTTCAGGCGCCTGTACAGGTCGACCAGATCCGTTATTCCATCGCAGATCTGCCTGTAGGTCTTGACCTTCTTCGAGACGACGCTACCATATCCGATCGCCTCCATCACCTCGTCTAGGTTCCTGTCGTTGTAGATGGGCGTGACATAGCGGCCCAGCGGGAACTCCTTGAACATCTCGCCCGTGGTGTAGCGGAGCATGCTCTCGCGATCCCCGTCGATATCCATCACGGTGAATATCCTCAGGTTGGGCATGCGCTGATCCATCTTCTTCCTCCCGAAGTACTCGAGTCTATCGAATTCCCTGCTGAGGGCCAGCTCGCTCGAGTAGGTCTTGGACTCGAACCTGCTCTGCAGTCCGGATATCGCTATGGTCTCACGGCCCATGTCGTTGGAATCGATCTCGATGCCTATGCCGGCAATCGCCGCAATCTTCGAGCAGATCATCATCTCCGATTTCCCGTGAGCCACAACCAGCGTCCTACATCTCTTGCCGTTCATGGGTCACCCACGTACTCGTCGAAGGTTCCCGCGATCTCTTCCATGTCTATGAGCGTAATGTGGGGGATGTCCCCGAAGACCCCGTTGAGGTAGCGCTCCTCGTTGTTGTTGTTCTTCTGAGTCCTGGCTAGGGAGCTTATCGGGACGATCTTCTTGACGTCCTTGTAGTGCTGATTGATCACGTACGCCTTCTTCGGGTCCAGCTTCAGAAGCAGTCTGGTGTTGTGGGTGGTCATTACGAGCTGTCCGGTGCCGAATTCCAGAATGTCTTCCAGGATGAGGTACATCAGCTCCACGTGGATTCCCGTATCGATCTCGTCTATGAGGACGGTCTTTCCCCTGGAATGCTCCATGAAGTACGGGAGCAGTCTGAGGAGGTTCCTCGTGCCGAGCGACTCGTATGATGATTTGACGTCCTGAAACTCCCCGTTGACCCGCTTTTCGAAGTACAGCTGGTAACGGATGATGTCCCCGTCCTCATCCATCTCGTAATGCACGTTGCGGATGTCCGGATACACACGACAGAAGAATTTCGAGATTGCACTCTCGTATCCTTCAAGCTCTTTCTTCCGCTCAGATCCTATGACTCCCGATTCGAGGTCGAATGTTATTCCCCTTCTTCCACGGAGGCAGATTCTGACATCATCCAGGTATCCCATGATGTTCACAATCTCGGGACAGAGCTCCCGCTCCATCCTCTCGCGATCGCATCTTATGATGGAGAGGAGTGTGTGGGTTCCCCAGTCGTTGGCCAGGTCCTCCTTCAAGGATCTCTCGCCCTCCTTCTCCCTGAAGAACGATTTGTGGAATTTTGTCGAGATCCGGCCATCCTCTTCACGGGACACGGTGAACAGATTGCCTCTCCTTTTGCCCATGAGATAGTCCAGCTTCTCATGGATGATCCTCTCACGATTTCCGAACTCCATCGTGTAGGTAGCATCCGCACCGTTGAGCAGGAATGTGAACTCCAGCCTCATGTTCCCTTGGGCACCAAGCATCCTGGACTCGTCGACGAGCCGGGATGTTCCCATAGAGATGATCTCCTCCATGGAACGCTCATCCAGAATCCTTGCAGCTTTACTGAAGAGCTCCATGGTCCGCTGGCTGTAGTCGTCAAAGCCCTCGTCAAGTCTCAGGCTTCCCATGAAATGATCCTTCTTACGATTCGCGTAGGATAGGGTCTTGGTGGAGTCCAGAAGGAACTGGAATGCCTGTATCAGGTTGGTTTTTCCGGAACCGTTCCTTCCGAAGATGGCCACATAGTCGTGCGGGCTGTCCTTTGAACCGGTAAGGTCCAGATCCAGATGGCCGAACGACTTGAAGTTGTCGAGCACGACTTTCTTGAACATAGATTCTAGAGTTCACATGTCGTATTAATAACTATCACGATTTGGCTGAAATTTAATCTGATAATATAAATGAATTTCAGTATTATTGCAATAGTATTCATTTAAGTTATTTTTTAGATACAATTTTAGCGAATTTAATAGTATTCAGTAGATGTAAGACAATGTCTTCACTGTACTCTTCTAAGAAGGATTCGGAGAATCGGGTATGTTCTGTAGCTCGAGAAAACCCGATAGGTGGATTTCTGAATTGGGATTCAGTCACCGTTATATATCCACACAACCAGTTAAGGTCGTCCTGTGTAAGACTCGAGGGCTAGGCTGCGAGGGTGGCCATTAATTCCCCCGGGCGACGGACATTCTCATTTTGTATCGTTTAGGCGCTGGGCTGGAGGAGCCTCGGGATAGTCTACGTCGGCGGGAACATAGATCCCGGGGCGATAATGGATAAGCCGGAGCAGCTGGCGGAGGCCGAGGCTCTGGGAAGGTCGGTCTGAAACAGAATGGGGGAGGGGTTCGCACCCTCCCTATGATCTGAGCTTCGTGATGGACGCTCACACAGCTATGATCTTCTTCACCTCATATCCGTCGGGCTTCTCTCCGACGTTGCGGTAATTGAAGATGTTGTCACCGACGGATGAGGTGGCCTCGCAGTAGTAGTACTTTACACCGTTGTACTCGATGTAGGTACCGCTGGCTCCGTCCACATCCACACCAGCCGCCACGTGGGCTGCTCTGAGGTTTCCGCTGCTGTCGTAGCAGTAGATGTACATCAGGATCACGTCGTAGCCCATGGCTTTCGCCAGCGAGGCGAAGAGGATCGCATGGTCCTCGCAGTCGCCCTTCATCTCCCAGAGGGTCTCGGCGGGGTACTTGTAGTAGTCGTCCACGCCCTTGCCGTCCGAATCGTACTGGTAGTCTATGGATTGGACCAGTTTGAGTATGCAGTTGAGTCTCTCCAGGGAGCTCATGTCGGACGTGAACTTCTGGAGGCTGGTGGCCATCGCGCGGATGTACGAGTCCTTGTAATCGACGTAGTCGGCTATGCGGTTCCATGCCGCGGTGGACCCGCGGGGGGTGTCGGCGGACAGGTGCTCGTAGTACCAAGCGAAGCTGAGGTCCAGGTCCCACGTGGCGCCCTTGTTGTTGAGGCCCAGCAATTTGGTCAGAGCCGAGTACCACTCGTCCTGCTGGTATTTCCACGAGTACGTGCGGGTCTCTGTCCCGTCCACGACGACCTCCTGGGTGGAGGACGAGACGGTCCCGTCGGTGTACGTGATGGTCTGCGTCACGTTGTATGCGGCGTAGGAGTTCACCTTGAACGACCACGTGCCTCCGGAGCTGCCGGAGGAGCTCTGGTCCGAGCTGCCGAGGATGTCGTCGAACTTCACCACCCTCTTGGAGATCTCGACGTTGTACGTCGGTGTGATGCTGACGGTGGTGGGCGCGGTCGAGCTGGACTTCACGACCTTGAACGAGGCGTCGTGGATGATGCCGTACGTGGCGGTCACCGTCTCGTCCCCCGTGACAGTGTACGTGTAGGTGGGGGAGGTCGACACGATCTTGTCGTCGACGGACCATCCCTTGAACTCGTATCCGGAATAGGTCGTCGCCGTGAGCTTCGTGGTGGTCTTGTATGCGAAGGTCCCGGAGCCGGTCTGGCTGCCGCCGTCGTAGTTCTCGGCGAGCTTGATGTCGAAGTAGTCCGGGTCGAAACGCGCGGTGAGTGTCCTGTCGACGGACGCCTTGAACGACAACGTCTTGTTGGATGACACCAGGGTGCTGCCATCGTACCATCCGGAGAACACGTACCCGTAGCTGTTGGCCGCAGTGACCGAGACCGTCGTTCCGATGTCGTAGGTCCCGGTTCCCGTGGTCGTGCCCCCTTCTGTGGAGGTGGCAACGATCTTGTATTGAAGGATGGAGAACGACGCGGTCACATTCATGCTCTTGGACGCCGTGAATGTGTATTTCTTGTCGGAGGACAGGAGCGTCTCCCCGTCGTACCATCCGTCGAACCGGTGCTTGCTGTCGGGCGTGGCCTCCAGCGTGACCGTATCGCCTGTGAAATACTCCCCAGAACCCTTGGCGGTGCCACCATCGGTGGCCTCCACGGTTATCTGGTGGGTGTTGGCGTGGTCGTAGTAGGCGTAGCCTCCGACCAGTGCCGCGATAAGAACGATGATGACCAATGCCGTCTTGCTTCCGCTTTTCATCGAGT
>JAUNYA010000028.1:6646-14771 GCA_030539565.1 Thermoplasmata archaeon
GCCGCGATAAGAACGATGATGACCAATGCCGTCTTGCTTCCGCTTTTCATCGAGTACATCCCCTGGATTGTGTATTCCGAGGCGGTCGGAGCGATTGGAGTGGTGTTATTAAAAAGGATTGTATTTGTGTTTCACAAAGTGTTGGCAGCGGCAACAGGACGTTGAAACGGCGAATCCACACATACCGCCGCGCCATCCAACACAGCCTTCTACTCAGAGGGCGTTCCACCCCCGTGGAAGGCCAAACCGAGTGCATCAGGGTGCGCCGCAGCGTCAGGAGCTTCACATCCGAGCCGGTGTCGGAGGAGGACATCCGCGGCATCATGGACGCTGCGGTTTCCGCACCTTCGTCGAAGAACCGCCAGCCGTGGCTACACCGCGTCTACAGCGGTCCCATCGTGAGCGAGGCGGCCGATGCGATGGCAGGGGAGATCGAGGCGCATCTCGAGGAGGAGGCCGACGAGGACAGGGCCGGGGACCTCAGGTCCGCCCTGAGGACGATGGAGATCCTCCGCACGGTCCCGGTGATGGTCGCGACGACCTACGAGGACCGCCGCCCCTACGCGGGTGTGCTCCCGGCGTGGAGGGAGGGCCTTACCGACAGGGAGCTGGTGGACACGCTGTCCATCGGGATGTCCCTGGAGAACATGATGCTGGAGGCCGCCTCCCGCGGTCTCGGGACGCTCTGCATAGGGGACCATCTCTACGCGACCGAGGCCCTCGCCCGTGTCACCGGCATCGAAGGGCGCGTCGTCGCACTGATCGCGATAGGCCACCCCTCGGAGAACCGTCCGCGCTCCAGCACCAGGAACCCGGACTTCGTCGAGTACCATCTCAGCGGACGATCTTCCTCGTGAGTATCACGGTGAAGTACAGCGTCAGCAGGAGCCCGATTATACCCTCGACGAGGCAGACGATCCTCAGAACCGAGTAGATTGGATCCAGCTCCCAGACGCTGAGAGAGAAGTAGGACATCACCGACAGGAGCAGCGGGTCCGCCGCCCCCATGCCCATGTCCGGGTTGCCGCAGCAGATCCCGACCAGGGCGATGACCGCCGTGAAGGCGACCATGACCACGACCATGGCGACAAGCGCCTTCAGCGGGTGCATTCCGTAGCCTCCCAGCCAGTCCGAGAGGTACGAGCGGATCAGCTTTCTCCCCTTCAGGTCCTCGCGCTCCTTGCGCTTCTTCAGGACGAACGCCTCGTCCGCCCATGCGCACCTGTCGCTGTCCTCAAGGATGCTCCGCATGACGCCGATGCCGTCGGCGCTGTTGACGCGGGCGAAGTCGTCCAGGAACTGCCTGTTGGCTTTGTCGTCGGGGCTGTCGGCGAAGTCGTTGTAGACGTGCCCCATCACGGTCATGTCATTCATGATGAGGCCGGTCTTCGGATCCTCGTCGTCCTCGTCCGCGAGCGGGACGGCGGTTATGCCCTTGAGGGACAGGGTCTCGACGACTATGGACTCGGTGAGGTCCAGCTTGTCGAACGTCCCTCCGGAGAGGTCGACCAGCTGGCTGAACCTGGACCTGTGGAAGGATGCGCCCTCCCTGACCTTCATCCCGGTCATGACCGCGTAGGCGAAGTTGCAGCCCTCGAAGGTGCACCCGCTCCTGAACTCGGCGCCTATCATGGATGTGACGCCGTCGAACCTGCAGTTGACGAACCTCACCTCGTCCAGGAAGATGCAGTGGTCCGCGCAGAGGCTGGTCACGCGGCTGCTGGTTATCTCGATCCTCCCCCCGATCGTCACGGGAGCCTCCTTCGTGCCCCCTAGCTTGACGTCTGCGAGAATCTCGTTGTCGCGTTTGAAAACCCCGCCCTTCCCCAGGCTTGTGATGGCCTCGGCGGTGTCCAGGGGATCACCCGACCGTCGGGACGGGGATCTTGTGGAAGGCCAGCGACTCGGGGTGTCCCGCGGCCATGGCCACGAGCTCCGCCAGGTGGACGACGGGCTTCCCGCCCTCCATGGCGTCGAACTTCACGAAGCACATGGGGCAGCCGACCACGATGACGTCGGCCTTCTCGCACTCTGCTTCACGTTCAGCCATGAGCTCCGGGGCCACCGGGGCGCTCTTGCCGCAGCAGCCGTACTCGTGGTTCACGACCTCGCAGTTCATGCGCTCGAGGATCGCCCTCATCTCCTTCTTCAGGGGCATCGCCGAGCATCCCGGCTCCATGCCCACCCTGATCCTGGAATCGAACTTGGGGAGGGAGTCCATGCGCTCCGAGAGGAACGCGATGATGTGCCTGACCTTCTGGTCGACCGGCGAGAGCTCGTCGCTGCATCCGGCGCACAGCGTGACGATGTCCTTCCCGTTGGCGGAGTCGCACATCCCCTTCTTCATCTCCCTCTTCTCGTGCGCCGGCACGTCCATGAACTGGATCGGGTGGAGGCAGCACATGTCCTTGGGGAGCTTCGACGCGCGGACGCCGACGGCGTCCATGGCGACGGACGAGGCGTACTCTATGAACGGGGCCATGCCGCCGACGACGCAGCCGGGCATGACGTACGCGTCGTCGCCGGTCCAGACGGGCTCGATGCACCTGTCCTCCGCGGGGGCGCGGACGTAGCCGGTCTGTTTGAACGTATCAGAAACCGAAAGGTCCTGCTCCATGTAGATGAGGCAGCGGATGACCGTGAACGGATCGGAGCGGTGGCATACCTGGGAGCACGTCCCGCAGAGGATGCACTGATCCAGGCCCTCCTCCCCGCCGGCCATGATCTCCATCGGATCGATGCCGCCGTGGGCGCACGAGGGGCACGCGGCTGTGCATTTTCCGCACAGTATGCACGTCCTCTTGATCTTCTCGATCTCCTGCATCATCGCGAAGCTCATCTTCTCAGACCCGTCCTCTCCGGGGGATTGGGCTCCATCATGACGCCCGGGCCGCCCGTTCTCACGACGTACGGCGTGCCCCCTCTAGATTCTATCGCCTCGCAGACCTTCTCCGGCCTGTCGGTGAGGGCGACCATGCAGCCGCCTCCGCCGGAGCCGGTGAGCTTCGCTCCGTACGAGTACGGCAGGGATGCGTTGACGAGTTTGTTGAGGGCGTCGCACGACACCCCCAGAATTGAAAGCAGTTTGTGGTCCTTGGTCATCAGGCGGCCGAGCGCCTCGACGTCGCGGTTCTTGAGGGCCTTCCCGCCCTCGACCGTCACGTCCGCTATGTCGTCTATGACCTCGCGGGCGAAGTGGCTGCGGTCCATGTAGCGGTGGACCTTGTCCACCTGCGGTCCCGTGGGTGCGCGGATCCCGGTGTTCCCGATGACGAAGGTCATCTCCGGCGCCTTGAGGTCGTTGAAGCTCCAGCTCCTGCCGTTGCGCTCCACCTTCCAGAGGAATTCTCCGTCCGGCTCGGGCATGTTTATGGACACGCCCCCTCCGTGCACGCAGGTGGAGGCGTCCATGGGGCTCCCGTTGCCCTGCGCATAGTACTCGGCCTCGTAGGCCTCGCGCATGACCTGCTCCTCGCTGAGCTGCTCGCCGCTCTCCGAAGCAAGGGCCATGGCCATCGCCGCGCTGAGCGCCGCGGACGAGCCCATGCCGGAGCCGACCGGGATCTCGCTGTACGTGAGCATGTCGACGGCGTGCCTCAGGTTCCTGGTGAGGTACCTTATGTGGGCCTGCCGCCTGAAGTCCAGGCGGTCGCCGTTCATGGTGTTCCAGCCGGAGCGCCTGACGGCCACGGTCATCCTGAGGTCCACCGCCAGTGTGACCGCGGGCTTGCCGTAGACGACCGAGTGCTCCCCGAGGATCACGAACTTCCCCGGGGCCGATGCGGTGTGCCACGCTCCCATCGCTGAAGACCGTACCTTCTGGCCTCTTCCGATATGGCGTCGTCCGGGTTGCGGCCGTTGAGCTTCGGCTGAGGGATGGTCCACCAGGCGTCCTCCAGGTCCCCGAGCCTGCGCTCGAAGTCCTCGTCGGACTCGCCCTCGTTCTGCTTCACCGCGAGCAGGGCCTTCGACATCTCGCCGAACAGGTCCACCTCGAACTTCTTGTTCACGAGGCACATCCCGAGGTACCCGTCCAGGCAGGCGCTGACGTCCTCGCGGGTGTCCGGGTCCAGGGACTCCATGATCACGTCGAGGACGCTGTTGGCGGTCATCTTGAAGATCAGCTGGCTGCGGGCCTCCTCCGGGACGTCGGGGTCCTCCATGACGGTCTGGATGAGCTCGGCGCCGAAGAGGTCGGACATGGCCGAGGTCCTGTTGGGGTTCCTGCCGAACGTGTGCTCTATGTGCTCCTTCTCGGGGTCGACGGGCTCCTCGCCGCCGAACAGGTCCGCGTTGGGGTCCAGTTCTCCGCTCATTTCAATCACTCTGCGCGGGACATCACGTCCGACAATATGTCCATTCCCCTCGAAATCTTGCTCTCGTCCGCTGCGTACGAGAACCTGAGGTGCCCCTCGCCGAAGGTGCCGAAGGCGGATCCGGGGGTGCAGATGAGGCCTGCGCGGACCAGGCGGTCGGCGAGCTCCTGCGAGGACATCCTGAGATCGAAGGACGGGAACGCGTAGAACGCTCCCCTGGGAGGGACGATCGACATGTTGGGGATCTCGTTGATCCTGGAGCAGATGAGGTCGCGCCTTCCCTTGAACACCGAGCGGGCGTTGTCCAGGTAGGGCTTCATGTGCGGGAGCGCCGCGAGTATGCCGTACATCGCCGGCATGTTGGGGCTGGCGCACACGTGGTACTGCATCTTGACCATGGACTCCATGATCTCGTCGTTCGCGGCGAGGAAGCCCATCCTCCAGCCGGTGACGGCCATCATCTTGGAGAATCCGTTCACGACGACGGAGCAGTCGAGGCTGTCCATGAAGGACTGGTGCTCGCCCTCGTAGATGAACTCGCAGTAGACCTCGTCCGCCAGGATGGTGATGTCGTTGTCCCTGGCGATGTCGACGAGCGCCTTCTTGGACTCCTTCGTGAGCACCCCGCCCGTGGGGTTGGACGGCGTGTTCACGACGATCATGCTCGTCCTCGGCGTGATGCTCTCCTTGATCATCTCGATGTCCGGCTGGAAGAGGCCGTCGTCGGTGAGTTTATACTCGACGGGAGTCCCGCCGGCGAGGCGGACGTGGGGCGAGTAGATCACGAACCCGGGACTGGGGACCAGGACCTCGTCGCCGGGGTCGATCATGCCCTGGGTGACCTCGAGGAGCGCGGTGGAGCCGCTGGGGGTTACCATGATGTTCGATCCGTCGAGCTTCCCGTAGGGGGAGAAGTAGTCCGCGATGGCGGACCTGAGCTCGGGGATCCCGGCGGTGGGGCCGTACTTGTTCTTGCCCATCCTGGATGCCTCGCACATCGCCTCTATGGCGTGCGCGGGCGGCTCCAGGTCGGGTTCGCCCAGCCCGAGGTTGATGGAGTCGGGCCCGGCGAGGTCGAACATCTTCCTGATGCCCGACATCGGTATCTCGGATATCCTCTTGGAGGATTTCATGGGCCTCGTATCGCCGAACGCAGATAAAGGTGATAGGCGGACGCGTGCGGTTTAACGACGTTGATTGGGCATGCGGAGGCCGATTTTCGACCTCCCTCAATGTGCCAGCCAGACGTTCCCGGCGGGCGGGCTTAACGGAGCTTTAAATATCTCCCGCCGTGCGGTCTAAAAAGCCTAGACCGACCCGATTAAATACCGAGCTCGGCACTTGGTATCATCAGGGATAGGGATGCCCGACAAGCGTATCAGGAAGAGGCCCGGCAACGAGTTCGACGTGCTCGTCGACGAGGGCACGTTCGGGGACTACGAGGCCTACGAGGTGTTCTCCGACTCCGGGGACCAGACGTCCGAGTACGAGATCTTCATCGTCTCGACGGCGCAGGAAGTCTGAGTCTATCGCTCCGTGTTGCTGAAAGGCAATCAGATTTTATGCCGCCTGCGGATATCCGCCGCATGACGGATGGAGACTACAGCAGGGTGAACCACTTCCTGGACTGCTGCCCGTACGATCTCAGGGATGAGATATTCCGCGAGTGCCTGAAGCGCATCGATCCGGACGAGTTCATGCGGATCGCGGAGTCCTTCACGATGTCCCGGATCCAGTTCCCGTACATGGACGAGGACATCGACTGGTTCACGACCTGCAGGATGAACTGCAGGGACGAGGAGTTCATCTACGAGTACGAGGGCTCCCCCGAGGACGCCCTCCTGAGCGAGATGGGGCGCGAGCCCATGTTCTTCCTGGCGGACATGCTCGACACCCCATTCACGGCCGACCTGATGCTTCTGGAGGCCATCGGCAGGAACGACATCGTCAGGGATGTGCTACTGAGGATAGCGACGGGGATGAGGACGAAGGACACGCTCCTCCGGAGGGTCGTGCCGGGGGCTGTGGAGAGGTACGCCGCATGGCTGGAGGGGCACGCCGGCGACGGGGACGTCCTGAACGCCGTCTGGGGACTCGCCGAGGATCGGGAGTCGACGCCCCTGCGTTATCGCTGAGTGTTGCTCCGATACCATCGGTTTTTATGCGACCAGCGGATGCGGTAAGCATGGAAGATGACGGATTCGACTGGATAGAGGCGATGCTCGACAGCAACTGGCTTCAGACCCGCGATGGGATCATCCGCCTGGCGGCGGAGGCCCTGGGCGAGGAGCGCTTCAAGAATATGGTGGGCATCGTGCTGGAGCAGGATCCCGGGATATGCACCCTGTGCGTCAGGGTGCGCGCGCTCGCTGTGCTTGAGAGTTACAGCGACGGTATGCGCGAGATCTTCGACGAGGACATCACCGACGAGATGATACAGGAACCGGACTTCGACTACACGGAGTACATGCGCCAGAGGATGATGGAGGATCCCAGGATGAACATGAGGCGCTGGATACACTGCGCCTTCAGGGACGACCTCCGCATCCTGTACACCGTGGGGCGCAACGACCTGGCCGAGAGGGTGCTGGGGGACATCGCGGAGACCATGGTCAAGGAGGAGTCCTACCTGGCCCTGCACGCGCCGGACGAGGTGTTCGAGTACTCCGAGTGGATATTCGCGAACAAGGGCTGCGGCGACGTGGACAAGGCGCTCGACTGGAAGGAAGAGTGAGCCCATATATCGGCGGAGGGGGATTACGGCTCATGTTTCCCACAGAGAGGGATGCCTTCAGCGTCATAACCGACGACTACCGCCTGTCGGGGGTCCTGCTCCGCCATTTCAAGGATGTCCTGGGACCGGACGAGTTCGTGAGGATCGCGGAACCTTGCGTGGTGTCCTCGCTCCACATCTCGGAGATCGACGTGCGCAAGCGTGCCCTCCGGATTCTGTGCTGTGAGGACGTGGACTTCCTGGCCTGGGTGGATGTCGACTCCGAGGAGGACGTGTTCGACGTGTTTGAGAAGGATCCCGTAACCTTCACTGTCAATCTGGTGGCGGAGGAGTTCGAGACCGATCTCTGCATCCTGGAAGCCGTCAGGAGGACCGATCTCATCAAGGACATCGTCCTGGCCATCGCCTCGGTCCTGAGGAAGGAGGACACGCTAGCCAGGAGGATCTCCTCCGAGGCATCGGACTACTATGCCGACTGGCTGGAGTGCCGCGCCGGGGACGGCACTGTCGACGAGATCATCTGGGGGATCCTGGAGGACGAGGAAGAGGACTGAGGCCCGACCCAGTCCCTTTTTGTTTTGTCATATCGCAAGTCAACAGAGGTTACAAAGATAACAGCCAGCAGTTATTATACTGGCATTCAGTCGATTATCTGCACGGGATCGAGGATGGTTGATCCGGACCGTGCGTCTCAGAAAGAGGCGAATGGTATGCAGAAGAAAACGAAGATAATCATCGGAGTGGTGGTCGTGCTGGCAGTCATCCTGCTGGCAGCAGCCGCCATGTCCGGCAGCGATAAGACCGAGGTGCGCTACAACTACGAGATCGAGCTCACGGACTCGTTCACGTCCGACTCGGGCTACGAGGTCACGTCCGGGACGAGCACGCAGTTCGCGATCGTCACCTGGACTGTGGCGAACGACTCGTACTCCAGCGGGTTCAGCACGAACTCCCTGACGTTCGATGTGGAGCTCACCGTGGGCGGTCTGACCTACAGCACCAGCGCGTACATGTTCTCGCACCCGGGATACGTCCTGGCGACGATCGAGCAGGGCCACCAGGCCTCGTTCGTCTA
>JAUNYA010000134.1 GCA_030539565.1 Thermoplasmata archaeon
GGAAGATGTCCCTCAACGAGCTGGCCGCACGCGTGGGGATATCCAACGTCAACCTGTCCAACATCAAGGCCGGGAAGATCCACGCCATCCGCTTCACCACGCTGAACGCGATCTGCCGCGAGCTGGGGTGCCAGCCCGGGGACATCCTCGAGTACACGGACGACGACGAGGAGCGATTATCGCGACGTGTGGGGCCCGCTTTTCTACCCTCTCCGCGATTCTGATGCATGTACTTCGATCCCGTGGCCGTGGGGCTGGCGCTCCAGAAGAGCGATTCCGAGGGCGAGGGCCTGGAGAGGCGCGTCGCCGAGCTGGAGGAGCAGGTCCGCGACCTGAGGCGCCAGCTGGCCGAGGAGAGGCGCTCACATGAGAGGGAGATGTCCGCCCTGTCGAAGCGCCTGGACAGGCTGGAGAAGGGCAGGAAAGGCCTGTTCTCGCGACGTCCTGGGCAAGGTTCACGTACCTCACTCCGATACCCCTGACATGAGGAAGGACTTCGGAGCCAAACCGATGATGTACCCCATGAACGTGCTGATCATCGCCACCTACAACGAGGACGGCACGCCCGACGCGATGAACGCCGCCTGGGGAGGCATCGCCGACCACGACAAGATCATGCTGGCGATCGACAAGACCCACAAGACCGCCAAGAACATCGTCGACAGGAAGGCCTTCACCGTGAGCATGGCCACCGCCTCGCAGATGGTCCCCTCGGACTACGTCGGCATCGTCTCGGGGAACGACGTCCCGGACAAGTTCGCACGTGCGGGATTCCACGCTCTGAAGAGCGAGAAGGTCGACGCGCCCCTGATCGAGGAGCTGCCGATGGCCCTGGAGTGCAGGCTCATCAGCTTCGACCCGGCGACGGAGATCCTCTTCGGGGAGATCGTCAACGTCTGCGCGGACGAGAGCATCCTGAACGCCGAGGGCAACATCGACCCCGTCAAGCTGGACCCGATAATCTTCGACGGCAGCAACCGCGCCTACTACCGCCTCGGGGAGAAGGTCGGCGACGCGTTCAGGGACGGCGCCGCGCTGAAGAAGTGAAACGGACGGGTGCCCGCCCGGAGGGGCGGGGCCCGTCACCCCTCGATCTCCCCGATCTTCTCCTTCTTGATCTTCACCTGCGGCTCGATAGAGTCCATGAATGCCGCCGCGAAGAGGGGGTAGTGCTCCACGCCCCTGTCATCCACATAGGTGTTCGAGCTCCCGAACACGATCTTCCGATCCACCTCGAACCGTCTGTCGACGACATCTAGGGAGGGTGCCTCGCGCTTTTTCCCGGTCTCGACCTCGATGGCGACGATCCTGCCGCGGTTCTCCAGGACGAAGTCCAGCTCCAGGCGGCCTTCGCCGTTGGTCCTGCGGTAGTAGTACGGCGTGAACCCGCTCTTCACGAGGCATTCCGCCACGATGTTCTCGGCCACCATGCCCATGCGGTACGACAGATCCCAATCGGCCAGGGCGTTCCTGATCCCGGCGGTGTCCGGGCACATGCGCACCAGCATCCCCGTGTCCGGGGCGTACAGCCTGAACATTCCGGGCACGAGATTCCCGTCCAGCGGCCCTTTCAGATCGTCCACGGCGCGGACGGCGTTCACGTAGCCCGTGCGCTCCAGCCAGCCGATGCTCCTGGAGAACCTCCTTGCCGAGCCCCTCGAACCGCCCTTCTCCACATCGCTGTACATGAACCTCTTGTTCGCCCTCGACAGCTGCGCCGGAAGGGAGTCCAGGCAGTCCAGCGCCCTCCTCCCGCCGTTCTGCTCCCCACGGTGCATCACATCGTCCCTGAGCGAGCGCAGCAGCGTGTCCAGGGCCCTGTCGGAGCCGGTGAAGCCGTTCCCCTCCGTGAACGCCTGGACGGCGGCGGGCATCCCTCCGACCATCATGTGGTCCCTGAACTCATTAGAGAACACGTCGACGGCCGTCATGGTCAGGGGATCCTAATCCGCCAGGAACTCCCTGATGGCCGCGACCAGGTCCTTCCGTCTGCCGGTGGCCCACAGGAACTCCTCGAAGTCCAGGGGGCGCATCGTGTACCGGTCCAGGCCGTCATATTCGTTCTCGGCTCCAGGGAAGGAGTCGGCGGCGATGATGTCGTACCTCCCGTCGGCGGAGAACTCGGCGAGCAAGCGGACGGCACCCGGACATCCACCGATCTCGTCCAGGAAGATCAGGGTGTCCCTCGGGACGAATCTCATGCCTCCGAACCTCAGGTTCAGGATGCGGATCGCCTCGTCGACGTCCGAGCAGCCATTGAACATGCCCGCATTGGCGGGCTCGTCCATCGGGATCCTGAGGTAGCTCCCGTACGTGGTGCCGAACAGGTCGACGACGGTTGTCTTCCCGACTCCGCGCATCCCCTCGATGACGAGGGCCCTGTGCCTGCGGCACTTCCACCCATTCAGGAACGAGGACGCCTTCCGTTCGAGCATGGTTGGTCGATACGCCATGGTTGTATAACAACGTTCTGGAAGTCCCCGGATTCGGGCGGTGTGAGGATGACGCCCGGTTTATTCACGTCGAGGTGAAGAAAACGCCCGTTAAATTCACCCAGAGGTGAGAAAAACGCCCACGGCAGTTTCC
>JAUNYA010000029.1 GCA_030539565.1 Thermoplasmata archaeon
AGTCCAAGCCGAAGGTCCGCATCCTTTTCGTGGAGCAGAAGAACGATTTCGCCTCCCAGATGGCGGAGTACTTCACCAGGCAGCTCTTCGACGACTCCTACGAGGCGTACAGCGCCGGTCCGGAGCACGACATCATGGACTGCGAGATGATCTCCTCGATGTACGACAGCGGGGAGGACATCAGGAGGCAGGTCTCCAAGGACTTCAAGGACCGCGACTTCCTCCGCGAGGACGAGGACTACGACTACGTGGTCTACATGGACCGCCCCACATTCGACGAGTGGTCCCCGAAGACCCCCTGGAAGGGCAGGCAGATCCTCGCCGAGGTCAGGCAGCGCTCCGACTTCGAGGCGACGGACGACCTGGAGCTCTTCCACGAGTACGTCCGCTCCATGGAGGAGGTCAGGGCCTGGGTGAAGGAGAACCTCGCCGACCCCGAGCGCCTGAAGTGCATGGTCGTCGCATGATCCCAGTCATCGTCTACGACGAGTGCCAGTGCGACCCTAAGAAGTGCACTGCCAAGCGGATGCTGAAGTTCGGGCTCGGCAAGGAGGCCAAGACCCTCGGGGCGATACCGTCCGGCTCCATCGTGCTGTCCCCGTTCTCCGACCGCGCCCTCTCGCCCGCGGACATCGGCCACGCGAGGAAGGGCCTCGTCGTCATGGACCTCACATGGACGAACATCGACCAGTTCCCCCGCCTCAAGCGCGTGGAGGAGAGGGCGCTCCCCTATCTTCTCGCCTCGAATCCCATCAACTGGGGCAGGCCGATGGAGCTCAACAGCGCCGAGGCGGTCATGGCCGCACTGTACATCCTCGGTGAGAGGGAGCAGGCGGAGACTTTCCTAGGCAGGTTCAACTGGGCCCCGGAGTTCGTGAGGCTCAATGGGAACATGCTCGAGGACTACTCCAAGGCGAAGGACAGCATGGAGGTCGTGCGCATCCAGCAGGAGTACATCGACTCGGTCATAGGATCGGGCCGCTCTGATTCTTGAAATTATAGAAAGAAGGAAGAAGGGGTTTGACGCCCGCCCGCAGGCGGGCAGTGTACCTTCAGTCGGAGATGCAGCTGGAGGGGCACTCGTCGACGCAGGCGCCGCAGTCGACGCACTTGCCGGCGTCGACGACCGCGATGTCGCCGCAGGTGATCGCTCCCTCGGGGCACACGTCGACGCATGCTCCGCAAGCCACACACTCGGATCCGTTGATGATTGCTGCCATTTTGGTAACCTCACTACAAAAATTGACGAGGGGGTATAAAAGGGCTGTGGATTGCGAATTAGGAACTATTAAAAAACGGGGTTTTTTGTTAGGTCGGACTAACTTTCGAGGGCCTCGTTTTCCGGATGTCTGGCTATGTGGATTTTAGGAGCATCCTGAGGGAAGTTAGGCCGGCCTGCGGTTTAAACCGACCTGAAATTCCGTCGATACCGCCCGCCCTCCGGCTCCGGCGGCGTCCCGCCGACGGGAGCGGAATAGATTTATCTCGGATGCGGGCATGGTTTCGGCTATGGGAGACGAGCTGCTCGAGATGATATGGGAGGCCCTTGGTAACGACGCCATCACCACCAAGGAGGCCACCGACAGGCTGGAGGACGCCTTCGGATACAGGTGTCCCGACGACCTAGCCAAGACTTTCATGAAGTACAGGAAGTCCGGGCTCATCAAGGGGCAGATCTCCATAGACCGCGGCGGATGGATCTGGTGGGCCGACGAGGAGTGCCGCTCCAAGGGGGTGCAGCGATGCCGTCGAACTACCAGGACGAGGACATCCAGGCCGCGTGGAACGACGTGTTCTTCAGGGACAAGTACCGCATCATGATACAGTGCATCGCGGACAACTTCCCCCAGAAGAAGAGCGTCAGGGTCGACTACGCGGACATCAACGCCGTGAGCGTCGACTTCGCCATGTTCGTGCTGGACGAGCCGGACCGCTGCCTCGAGATCGCCAGGAAGACCGTCATGTCCCTCCTGCCGAACATCAGCCGTCCGGGCGAGACCATCAACGTCAGGATACACAACCTCCCGAGGGACGCCAAGGTCGACATCCGCAACCTGAGGGCGGACCACCTCCGCAAGCTGGTGGCCGTCGAGGGCCTCGCCAGGAAGGTCACCACCGTCAGGCCCAGGATGACGCACGCGCTCTTCAGGTGCGCCAGGTGCGGCTCCGAGATATGGGTGGCGCAGCCCGGTATGATGCTCAAGGAGCCCCTGATGTGCAACAACCCCGAGGGCGGCTGCAACAAGCAGTCCACGCGCTTCAACCTCGACGAGAAGGAGTCGGTGTACATCGACACACAGAAGATCGAGATCCAGGAGAGCCCCGAGGGCCTCAGGGGAGGGGCGCAGCCCGAGAGGATCACCGGCTATGTCGAGGACGACATCGCCGGCGAGGTCACCGCCGGTAACAGGATCACGCTGAACGGCATCCTGCGCTCGGCGGAGAAGTCCGAGAGGGACAAGTCCACCGTGTTCGAGATCTACCTCGACGTGGTGTCGGTGGAGTTCGAGCAGCACGAGTACGACGAGATCACCATCACGGACGAGGACGAGAGGAAGATCCTGGAGATGTCCAGGGACCCGGACCTCTACGACAACATCGTCCGCTCCATATCGCCGTCCATCTACGGATTGGATTCGGTCAAGAGGGCCATCGCCCTCCAGCTCTTCGGAGGATGCCACAAGGAGATGGACGACGGCACCGTCATGAGGGGCGACATGCACATCCTCCTGATCGGGGACCCGGGAGTCGCGAAGTCGCAGCTCCTGAGGTACATGAGCTCGCTGGCGCCCCGCGGGATCTACGCGTCCGGTAAGTCGGCGTCGGCCGCCGGACTCACCGCCGCCGCGGTCAGGGACGACTTCGGCGACGGCAGGTGGACCCTCGAGGCCGGAGCACTGGTCCTCGCGGACAAGGGACTTGCCTGCATCGACGAGCTGGACAAGATGACCGACCAGGACCGCTCGTCCCTGCACGAGGCCATGGAGTCGCAGAGGATCTCCGTCGCCAAGGCCGGGATCACCGCGACCCTGCAGTGCAGGTGCTCGATGCTCGCCGCCGCGAACCCCAAGTACGGCAGGTTCGAGGAGGACACCGCCATCGCGGACCAGATCGACCTGCCCCCTGCGCTGATGTCCCGTTTCGATCTCATCTTCGTGCTCACGGACAAGCCGGACAGGAAGAAGGACACGGCCATCACCGAGCACATCCTCAACGCGCACCAGCGCGGACAGGTCAGGATGATGCACGAGGGGGACATCATCCCCGGGATCGACGCCCGCGCCGTCCTTGACAGGACCGACGCGATACGCCCGGTCTACGAGCAGGAGATGCTCAGGAAGTACGTGGCGTACTCCAAGAGGATCACCCCGGTCATCACCGAGGAGGCCAAGCGCATCATCGAGAACAGCTTCCTCAGGATCAGGAACATGGGCGGAGGGGACGGCGGCAAGTCCGTCCCGATCACCGCCAGGCAGCTGGAGGCCTTCGTCCGCCTGTCCGAGGCCTCGGCGAAGATGAGGCTCAGCGCGGTCGTCACGGATGTGGACGCCAACCGCGCGGTGGACCTGGTGGAGGACTACCTCCAGAGGATCGCCGGCAACGGCGAGGGCGGCTTCGACATCGACAAGATCGCGACGGGCATCAGCTCCAAGGACCGCAGCAAGATCGAGGTCGTCAAGGGCATATTCTCCGAGTACGGGGCCGACGGCCTGACCATGGACGAGCTGAGGCAGCACGGCGAGAGCCAGGGCATCGGCGAGGACGAGCTCAACCGCGTCATAAAGCAGCTCCGCGACAAGGTCGAGGTCATCGTGACGCAGTCTGGAAGATACAAGATGGTGTGAGCATGTACGTCAGGATACACACGCACGGGGACGAGAGGATCGTCGCGGCCTGCGACGAGGGCATCATCGGCATGACCTTCCGCGGAGGGGACGCCAAGATAACGGTCCACGAGGAATTCTACAGGGGCGAGTCGCTCTCGGAGGAGGCCTTCGTGGAGAGGCTCCGCATCGCCACGATCATCAACCTGGTCGGGGAGGAGACCGTGGGCATCGCGATACGCGAGGGCTTCATCTCCCCCGAGTCCGTGATGGAGATCGGCGGCGTCAAGCACGCCCAGGCGGTGCTCCTGTGAACTTCTGCGTCAAGTGCGGCTGCGAGTGCGAGGAGTCCATCGACGGGCTCTGCATCGAGTGCTGGCTGGCCGGCAGGAAGCTTGTGGACCTCCCTCATCATGTGGATCTCAGCGTGTGCACCAACTGCCGCGAGTACGACTTCGCCGGCAGGTGGGTGAGGAGGGACCCCCTCGTCGCGATCCAGGACGCCGCGGCGGACGCGCTCATGCTCGTCCGCGGAGCAGAGCTGGACTCGATCGCCACGTCTGTGGAGGAGCAGGATCCCAGGACGTTCGTCGTGACGGTCCACGCGGACTGCAGCGTCATGGGGTACCCCGCGGAGGGCGAGGCCTCCACCATCGTCAGGATAAAGAACACGGTCTGCAGGCGCTGCTCCAGGCAGCTCGGCAGCTACTACGAGGCCATCCTCCAGATCAGGACGGTCTCCGGGAAGCTGGACGACGCCGTCCGCGAGGAGGCGCTGGCCATGACCGAGAACTCCGTCGCGCGCCAGGCCGTCAACAACAGGCAGCTCTTCATCACCAAGATGGAGATCGTCACCGGCGGGGTGGACGTGTACCTCTCGTCCATAGCCCTCGGGAAGTCGCTCGCCAAGGAGCTGGCCGAGGCCTTCTGCGCCGAGACCAAGGAGTCCCCCAAGCTTGTCGGCCAGACGACGGACGGGCAGGACATGTACCGTCTGACGTACCTGGTGCGCCTCCCCGACTACAGGACGGGCGACGTCGTGGCCTTCCAGGGCAAGTACTGCAAGCTGTCCCGCGTCAACGGGAACGGCGGCAGGCTGACAGACCTCAACGACTTCAGGGACCGCTCGGTCCGCAGGGCGGACATGACATCCATCAAGCTCTACGAGAAGGCGGCCGACCTGGCCGATGCCACGGTGGTGAACCGCTCCGGCACCGAGATCCAGGTCCTGGACCCGTCCAACTACTCGACGGTGGACCTGAAGGTCCCCGCGGACGCGGAGATCGGCGACACCGTGAAGGTCACCCGCATCGAGGACGTGCTGTACTTCGTGCCGTGAATGGCATGTGCCAAATACGGCGACCTCCGTCAGCCCTTTCATGATAAAGCTGCCCGAGCCGGTGGACCAGATCGTCGTGAACCTGCTCCGCCTGGCGAACACCAAGATCCCGGAGGACATCGGGTGGGCCCTGGAGTCCGCCGCCATGTGGGAGTCCAACAAGGTCGCCCTGACGCAGATCGGCGCCATCCAGGACAACCTGAAGAAGGCCGAGCACATGGGCAAGCCGATGTGCCAGGACACCGGTGTTCCGGTGTTCTACGTGCGCGGGAGGTTCGACTCGTCCATCGCGAAGGAGATCGCCAAGGGCGTCGAGAGGGCCACCGCGGAGATCCCCCTGAGGCCCAACACCGTCGATCCGCTCACCAGGGAGAACGGCGGGAGGAACCTGGGCCAGGGCATGCCGATCATCCACTACATCCCCGAGGAGGGCGACTTCACGGAGATCACCGTCATGCCCAAGGGCGCCGGGTCAGAGAACATGACCCGCCTTGGCATGCTGAACCCCGCGGACGGCGTCAAGGGCGTCGAAGACTTCATCGTCGACGCGGTTCTGGATGCGGGGGGCCGCCCCTGTCCGCCCGTCATCGTCGGCGTCGGCATCGGCGGGATGTCCGACACCTGCGCGGAGATGGCCAAGGAGGCCCTCGCCATGCCGCTGGACGTGGACAACCCGGACAAGGCGCTCACCGAGATGGAGGAGAGGATCTTCGTCAGGCTCAACGCGTCCGGGCTCGGGCCCATGGGCCTGGGAGGGATGACCACCTGTCTCGGCGTGAGGATCAAGAAGGCCAGCTGCCACACCGCGAGCCTCCCCGTGGCGGTCAACATCGGATGCTGGGCCACCAGGCGCGCTTCCGCGAGGATCACCGAGAACGGTGTCGAGTACGCCCAGGGGGCGGTCCTGTGACCGACATCCGCACGCCACTCAACGACGCCGCGGTCAGGTCCCTGAAGCTCGGCGACACCGTGTTCATCTCGGGGCCGGTCGTCACCGGCAGGGACGAGGCCCACATCAGGGCGCTGGAGATGTCCAGGAACGGGGAGGAGACCCCCTCGGTACTCGACGGGTGCGTCCTATACCACTGCGGCCCTATCATGAGGCAGAACGCCGACGGCGACTGGATCGTCGTGGCGGCCGGGCCCACCACATCGGCGAGGATGAACAAGCTGGAGCCCGAGGCCATCAGGACGTTCGGCATCCGCGCCATCATCGGGAAGGGCGGCATGTCCAAGGAGGTCGCCGAGGCCATGAGGGAGTGCGGATGCGTCTACCTCGCGGCCACGGGCGGAGCGGCTGTGTCCCTCGCGGAGGGGCTCGGCAGGTGCACCGGCGTGCAGTGGCTGGACCTCGGGATGGCGGAGGCGCTGTGGAGCTTCGAGACCGACAGGCTCGGCCCGCTCATAGTGGCGATGGACGCCGAGGGCAACAGCCTGTACGAGAAGGTCCGCGAGTCCCTGGTCAGGGATGCTCGATCCTGTCGTCGACGTCGACGCTCTCCTCGGGCATGTCGTCCACGACGACGATCTCCGAGTCGGGCATCCTGGACTTGCGGATCAGGATGAACGTGAGCAGCACGACCACACCCACCAGGATCAGCCCGAACAGCATCATCGTGTGAGGGGTGTCCAGGTTCCAGAGGAATCCGGACGTGTTCTCGTCCAGGGTGACGAAAGTCGGGGTCCCGGTGTAGGCGGTCACCGACTCGGAGGTCTGGAACCCGCTGCAGGACACGGTCAGCGTGTACGTCCCGTAGTCCACGGTCATCTCGAAGTAGCCGTCGGAGTTGGTCGTGGTCGAATAGGACCTTCCCGGGTCGGACACCGCGGTGACCACCGCGCCCTCCACGTAGAACGGGTCGCCGCCGTCGGTCCCCTGGACGTATCCGTAGAGGACGCCGGTGGTCGCAGCCATCCCGATGGCGTATGCCGAGTACCCGTTCCCGCTGAGCGCGTAGTTGCCCTCCTCGTCGGGGGTCAGCTGGGCGATGCTGAACTGGACGATGTTGTTGTCCGTGAGGCTCATGCTCGTGCTCGGCACGGTGCGTATCGTGTATCCGGAGTAGGAGAACTCGAGGAACGAGGCGTTGTCCGTGTCCTCGTAGGTGAACGTGAACCTCCCGTTCTCGTCCGTCGACGACGTGGCGAGCACGTTGTACGTGGAGTCCAGAAGGGTGACCTCCACGCCTTGGATCGGGGTGTTCCCCTCCTCGTTGGAGATGTCGGACACGTATCCGTATATCGTCACGCTCTCGGCGGACACGTCGTCCGTGAGCAGGGGCGCTGTTAGAAGAACCGCTGCCAGTACGGCTGTGATGACGGCCAGTTGTCCGCGTCCCATGCGGACGGCATCGGCCGACCGATTATTAATGGATGCGCCGGAACGCTCGGTTTCCGCGGAAATGCTTATTACGGGCTCCAGCATGGAGCTTCCGAATGTGGTTCCGATGCTGGAGAGAGTGGACAGGACGTATACGAAGGATGAGGTGATGGCCATGATGGAGCCCCTCATCTCGACGTGGTTCGAGGAGAGGTTCGACAACCTCACCATCCCGCAGGCGAAGGCCATCCCCGTGATCCATCAGAGGCGCAACGTCCTCGTGTCGTCGCCCACCGGGTCCGGGAAGACGCTCACAGCGTTCACGAGCATCATCAACGAGCTCACCCGCTATGCCCGCGAGGGCACGCTGGAGGAGCGTGTCTACTGCATCTACGTCTCTCCCCTGAAGGCATTGGCCAACGACGTCAACCGCAACCTCAACGAGCCCCTGGCGCAGATGCGCGAGCTGGCCGCCGAGCGCGGGATGAACGTCCCGGACATCCGCGTCGCGGTGCGCTCCGGGGACACCCCGCAGAACGAGAGGCAGAGGATGGTCCGCCATCCCCCGCACATACTGATCACCACGCCCGAGAGCCTGGCGCTCATCCTGTCCGCGCCCAGGTTCAGCGAGGCGTTCAAGAAGGTCGAGTGGGTGATCCTCGACGAGATCCACGACATCTGCGACTCCAAGAGGGGCGCGTTCCTGTCGCTCACGCTGGAGAGGCTCAGGCGCCACTGCGAGAGCGACTTCGTGAGGATCGGGCTGTCCGCGACGCTGGCGCCGATAGAGGCCATCGCCGGGTACCTCGTGGGATGCAACCCCGACGGCTCCTGCCGCGACGTGGCGCTTATCGAGTCCGGCTCCAAGAAGCAGCTGGACCTGAAGGTCATCTGCCCCGCGGCGGACATGACCGCCCTGCCCTCGGACATCGTCAACTCGATGATGTACGACATGCTGAAGGACCTGGTCGACCAGCACGAGACCACGCTGGTGTTCACCAACACCCGTTCCGGCGCGGAGAGCGTCGTGTACAAGCTGAAGGAGCGCGGCCTCGAGAGCATCGAGGTCCACCACAGCTCCCTGAGCAAGGAGATCCGCCTGGACGTGGAGGAGAGGCTCAAGCACGGCGAGATAAGGTGCGTCGTGTCGTCCACGTCCCTCGAGCTCGGAATTGACATCGGGTCCGTGGACCTGGTGTGCCAGATCGGCTCGCCCAAGTCCGTGGCCAAGGGGCTCCAGAGGATCGGCAGGAGCGGGCACAGCTTCGGCAAGGTGGCCAAGGGCCGCCTGCTGGTGTTCGACCCGGACGATTTGGTCGAATGCGCGGTCATGTGCAGGGCCGCCCACCGCGGGGACATCGACCGCGTGGGGATCCCGGAGAACTGCCTGGACGTCCTGTCGCAGACCGTGGTCGGCATGAGCCTCGACATGAAGTGGGACGCCCACGAGGCCTACGAGCTCGTGCGCGGGTCCTACTGCTACCGCACGCTGACCGAGGAGTCGTTCAGGCAGGTGCTGAGGTACCTGGGAAGCAAGGACGACTTCGAGGGCGTCTACTCCAAGATATGGTACGACGAGGAGGACGGCTGCTTCGGGAAGAAGAAGGGCTCCAGGATGATCTACTTCATGAACCTGGGGACGATCCCGGAGGAGGCCAACTACCGCGTCGTGACCAACCACGGCTCCACCGCCGGCGAGCTCTCCGAGAAGTTCGTGGAGAGGCTCTCCCCCAGGGACGTCTTCGTCCTGGGCGGGCGCTCGTTCGAGTTCGTCCGCTCCAAGGGGATGACCGCCTACGTGAAGGAGGCCAGCGGCAGGAAGCCCACGGTCCCCTCGTGGGCGGGCGAGATGCTCCCCAGGAGCTTCGACCTGTCCATGGACATCGCCCGCTTCAGGCGGGAGATGGAGGCCCGCATCGGCGAGAACGACATCGACGCCGTGCGCGGTATCTCGGAGTCGTTCGACGTGGACGAGGGGTCCGCCAGGAGCATCCTCTCGTACTTCAGGGAGCAGAACGCCGTCGCCGGATTCATCCCGGACTGCGACAGGCTCGCCATCGAGGAGTACATCGACCCGTCCGGCAACCAGAAGCTCGTCTTCCACTATCCGTTCGGCCGCAGGGTCAACGACGCCCTCTCCAGGGCGTACGCCTACAGGATAACCGGCGCGATAGGCGCCAACGTCTCCGTGACGATCTCGGACGACAGCTTCATGCTGGGCCTGCCTAGGAAGATCGATCCCGCGACCATACCCGGGATGATAAGGTCCACCGAGCTGGAGCCCGTCCTGAGGAAGGCCATCCGCGACTCGGAGATATTCAAGCTCAGGTTCAGGCACACGGCCGCCAGGAGCTTCATGATCCTCAGGAACTACATGGGCCGGCCCATCTCGGTCAACAGGCAGCAGATCCGCTCCACGTTCCTCCTCGAGGCGCTGGGCGACATGGAGGATGTCCCCGTGATCGAGGAGACGTACCGCGAGGTCCTGGAGGACGATATGGACATCAAGAACGCCAGGCTCGTCCTCGAGATGCTGGAGACCGGCGGGATGACCGTCGAGACCATCCGCTTCTCCGGGACCCCGTCGCCGTTCGCGCATTCCGCGATCCTGTCCGGGTTCTCGGACATCGTCCTCATGGAGGACCGCTCCGCGCTCCTCAGGGAGCTGCACAGGAAGGTCCTGTACCGCGCGCTGGGCGACAGCGTGTCGGAGTTCGAGTTCACCGAGGATCAGATCATACCGTACTACGCGCAGAAGGCGCCGAGGGTCGCATACAAGGAGGATCTCCCCAAGCTGATGATGGCGACCGGGCCCCTGCAGGCCATAAGGCAGAGGGGCAGGAACGTCTACTCGTACTCCGACGATGATAAAGCGACCGTCGACGGGTGGGTCAGGGACCTGATCAACGACGGGACGCTTGGGACCGTGTTCCTCGACGAGACGCACGTCATGCCCGTTTCCGAGATCCCCTACTACGCCGCGGCCACCAGGAAGGACCGCAGGCTCAACGAGACCGACGAGGAGGTCCTCGCCAGGATCGGCGAGAGGACCGCCATGTCCGAGATCACGGCGGACCTGGACATGAGCGAGGACAAGGTCTTCCGCTCAGTGAGGAAGCTGGAGTCCATGTACCTGGTCACCAGGACGGGGATCACGGGGAACAACAGGTGGTACTTCTCCAGGACCGACATCCCCGAGGCGGACCGCTCGGCGGCCATCGACCGCATAATCCTCCGCTACCTGGAGTGCTACGCTCCCGCGACGGTGCAGGAGATCGCGTTCGCGCTGTCCCTGGAGGATCCAGACGTGCGCACGTCGCTCGAGTCGCTCGTCGCCGACGAGCAGGTGGTCCGCGGGAGGTTCCTGATCTCCGAGAGCGACCAGTACATGCTCAAGCTGGACTACATGCGCCTGAAGGCCGGCAAGGACAACGTCTACGACTACGAGACGGTGGAGCGCTACCGCCTGACCAAGGGCGAGAGGTTCGGCTCCATCCGCGAGTACTTCGAGTTCTACGGCTCCGCCGGCAGCGAGCTGGACGTCTACCAGAGGGTCGACGGCTTCAGCCTCGCCGAGTGGCAGGAGATGCGCCGGACCGGCGAGATCCTCCTCGGGAGGTTCGTCAGGGGCCGCGTGCGCTTCGTGCTGAGGGAGGACGGGGACCGCCTGGCGGCCTTCCGCACCGACGAGACCCAGCCCGGGGACGAGCGCGTGCTCGAGGTGATAGAGCGCGCCGGACGGGCCACGTTCAGGCAGATCGTCTCCGCCACCGGCATGGAGAAGGAGGCCGCCAAGGAGGCGGTCATGCGCGTGGACCGCTCGCTGAAGGTCATCCGCGACTTCGACGACAAGGAGGACTGGGGCACCGAGAACACGTACTCGCCCTACGAGCCCGGGGAGCCCGAGGGCGATCCAGCGCTCGTGCTCACCGAGAGGGCGGTCCGCGGCTACGGCCCGGTCCCTCCGAGCGCCATGAGGTTCATCACAGGGCTGTCCGCCGACGAGTCCGAGGCCGCCGCGAAGGCGGTCGGCGCCGAGGTCATCCTCGTCGGGGAGGGCCAGTCCCCTATGCTCGTCATGCCCGACGAGCTCCCGCGTCTCGCCGACGTTCCGGAGCAGGAGTTCCCGCTGAGGGTGCTCTCCCTGTACGACCCAGACCTGGGGTCCAAGTGGGCTGAGATAACGTCGCGCTACGGCGACAAGTGGATCTACCCCCTCGTGAGGGGCGACACTGTCGTCGGTGCGCTGGAGATGTGGGAGATGGCCGGGGTCATCGACATCCGCGGCATGGACCTGGACACCCCGGACCTGCTCCCCGAGGCGCTGGACGCCATCGAGAACATCATGGGGTTCTACAGGCAGAAGGGCATGGAGATCGTCCGCATCCGCGAGATCCTGGGGAAGGATGCCGCGGATCTCGACGAATCGATGTCTTCGGTCCTGCTCGAGCGCGGCTACCACTTCGTCAACGGGTTCTACGCCCAGGGCAGGTTCGAGCCCTGGGCCGTGGAGGAGGATCTCCTCGTGGCTTCCGCCATAAGGAGGCAGGGCGTGGCCAAGGCGGACCGCCTCGCGGACGCCTCGGCGCTGCTCCGCACCCGCGGCTACATCAGGAGCGACCAGGAGCTGATCATCCGCGTCAGGGACGGCTCGTCCCTGAAGAAGCAGCTGGACGGCACCGGGGCGCTCAAGACGACGCTCATGCCCTCCTACACGGGATACGCCAGCCAGTCGGAGGCGTCCCTGTACAGGGCCGCCAAGGCATCGCCGCTGAGCGAGCCCGCCAAGACCGTCCTCGGGATAGTCAGGAGGGACCAGCCCGTGTCCAAGAAGGACATCATCGCCAACTCGCCGTACTCCGAGGAGGTCACCGGCGAGGCGCTGTCCGATCTCGTCCACGGCACCGTCCTGGGCCAGGACGCGGACTCCCGCTACGTGGAGGTCAAGGACATCGGCATGCCCCGCCGCGAGGCCCTGAAGCAGGTGGCGATGAAGCACTTCAACGACTTCGGCTCGTTCTCCGCGGACATCCTCTCGATGTTCCTCGAGTGCAGGATGTCGGAGACCAGGAGCGTCCTGGCGGAGCTGGAGGACGAGGGGCTGCTGAAGAAGGGCTTCTTCGTGGAGGGCGACCCCACGCTGAGGTGGATGCCCGCCAAGGACGTCGGCAGGACGCCGATAGGCTTCGGCGAGACATTCGTGCTGAACAGCCAGGACAACCTGAGCCTCTACCTCAGGGACAGGGTCAAGGCCCACTGCGGGACGACCCGCTCGGTGGTCATGCACGGAACGGAGATCATCGGCTCGTTCAAGGGCAAGGTCTGCGCGTCCGGGGCCAAGGTCGAGGAGTTCGAGGGCACCGACCGCGCGTCCAGGGTCCTGAAGGAGGCGGCGCAGCAGGTGGGCGTCAGGCTGGAGAGCGCCAGGCAGAGGGAGGACGACGACTGGGACGTCTCCGAGTTCTACACAAAGCTCAACCTCGGCGCGTGAGAGGGAATTAACGGCCTTAAACCTAATAAACCCCAGTAGGATTCCAAGGCTCATGAAGATACCTTGCGAGGTCGTGGTGTGGCAGGTCCTGCCGCTCATCCGCAGGGAGCTGGCCAGGGAGCTGGTCACCGCCCACGGGATGACTCAGGCCGAGGTCGCCAAGAGGTTCGGCGTCACGGACGCGGCCATCTCGCAGTATCTCACCCAGAAGCGCGGCGGGGAGTACTCGTCGAGCCGTTTCTATCCGCAGTTCATCGAGGAGGTCAAGGGCTCCGCCGCCCGCATGGCGGACGAGGGCGCCGACTTCGGCAAGGAGATGTGCTACCTCTGCGGCGTCGTGAAGAGGATCGGGTTCCTGGCGGAGATCTACCAGGACAAGACGGGATCCCCTCCGCCCAAGTGCGAAGAGGTCTTCAGCCGTCGATGAACCTGCTGTGGTACAGGAACTCCTGCGCGTAGCCGGCGTACCTGCCGAACTTCGACATCCCGTACTCCGAGACCGTCTTGTACGAGCCCTTCACGCCGTACATGGCCTCCACGACCTTCGCGATGCGGACGTCCACCGGGAAGGCCTCCAGGTGCCCGTATCCGAATATCGCGACGCAGTCGGCCACCTTCGGTCCGACGCCGTTTACCGTCATCAGCGCGTCGACGCATCCGCGGTAGTCTAGCTCGGCGATGCCGTCCACGTCGATGTCGCCGGATTCCACGCGCTCGGCCAGCTCGATCAGACGCACGTCCCTGAAGCCTAGCCTGCACTCGCATATCCTGTCCTTCCCGTCCAGGATTTCGGACGGCGTCGGGAAAGCGTGTCTCTGCCCGAGGTCCCTCCCGAAGCAGTCGCAGACGGACTCGACCATCTTCCCGATCCTGGCGACGTTGGCGTTCGTCGCCAGCAGGTACGTGGCGAGGCACTCCCAGCGGTCCTGGAGGAGGATCCTGAGCCCGGGGCAGTGCTCCGAAAGCGACGCGACGTACGGGTCCCTCTCGGATATCTCCGCGATGATCGCGGGGAGGTCGTCCTCCGACCTGAAGTAGCGTAGCAGCGCGGCCTTGTCCGAGCATCCATCGACCTCCGCGCCGTAGTCGGTCTGCCTCATCGTGACCACGTCGCTCCCCAGCACGCCCTGCCATGCGTCGCCGGTCTTCCTCCAGCGGTGCGCCTGGCCGCATCCGAGCGTGGGATCCAGGGAGACGTCGAGCTCGAGCCTCATGCCCGGGCGATGGCCGACATCCAATAATAAGCAGTCGCGCATCCCGCACCCATGAGATTCGGACCTGCGGGATATCCCGCTGCGGGCAAGAAGCCGGAGGGCGCGCTCGAGTACACGAGGGGCCTCGGGCTGGACGCGCTCGAGGTGGAGTTCGTCCGCGGGGCGCGCATCAGCCAGGAGAGGGCGGCGGAGATCGGCGCCAAGGCGAAGGAGCTGGACATCAGGCTCAGCTGCCACGCGCCGTACTTCATCAGCTTCAACTCCGACAACCCGGAGACCAGGGAGAAGAGCATCTCCTGGGTCATGGACACCGCCCGCGCGGCTCACGCGCTCGGCGCCTACATCATCGTGATCCACGCCGCCTCGTACGGGAAGTCCCCTGAGACGGCTCTGGACTCCGTCTGCGAGGGCCTGTCCAAGTGCAAGGACATGCTGGACGACGAGGGCATCCGCGACG
>JAUNYA010000135.1 GCA_030539565.1 Thermoplasmata archaeon
AGGACGGCGCATTCAAAGCGGAGGCAGAGGAGATCCTCGCCCAGGAGAAGATCGTTCCCTCCAGGGGCAAGAGGAGGACCACCGACCACCCGCCCATATACCCCACCGCGGGAGCCTCCCCGGAGAAGATGAAGGGCGACAAGTGGAAGCTCTACGAGCTCATCGTCAGGAGGTTCCTGGCGACCGTCGCCCCCAACGCGGAGGCGGAGGTCACAGAGTGCATGATCGACGTGGCCGGCCAGGAGTTCAGGGCCGAGGGCTACGTCCTCAAGAAGAAGGGCTGGAAGAAGTACTACGGAAAGTACCTCAAGGCCAACGACTCCAGGCTGCCCCCCATGAGCGTGGGCGACGAGATCGACGTCAGGTCGATGACCCTCGTCGAGTCGGCCACCAAGCCCCCGTACAGGTACAACCAGGGATCCCTGATCCAGGAGATGGACAGGCTCCAGCTGGGCACCAAGTCCACCAGGCACGACATCATCGGCAAGCTGTACTCCAGGAACTACGTCCAGGGCAACTACATGATCCCCACGCCGAGCGGGATAGCCCTGACCAAGGCGCTGGAGAACCACGGCGGCGGCATCACCGAGCCGGACATGACCGCCAAGCTGGAAGCGGACATGATCAGCATCACCGACGGCGAGCGCACGCTCGACTCCGTGGTGAAGGAGTCGCAGGACATGCTGTACAGCGTGGCCGTGCAGATCTCCAAGGACAAGGAGGAGATCGGCAGCGAGATCAAGGCCGCCCTCCACTCCCAGCAGCACATCGGCGTCTGCCCCTCGTGCGGGAACAACCTGTCGATAAAGCGCTCCAAGAACGGCAACTTCATCGGATGCGACGGGTACCCCGACTGCAAGAGGGCTTACCCGATACCCCGCGGTGCGCTCATACAGACCACGGAGACCGTCTGCGATGTCTGCGGGCTCCCGCAGCTCAGGATCATCAGGAAGGGCATGCCGCCCTCCGTCCAGTGCATCGACCCCAAGTGCGCGAGCAACACCGAGAAGAACGACCTCGGGCCGTGCCCCGCCTGCGAGAAGGGCAGGATAAGGGTCATGTACTCCAAGGCCGGGAAGCGCTTCGCCGGATGCTCCGAGTGGCCGGGCTGCACGCAGACCTACCCGCTCAGGCCCAGGGGTAGCGTCTCCTACGCCGGCAGGCAGTGCACCATCTGCAAGGCCCCCATGGTCCTCGTGGGCACCACTGAGGAGTGCATCAACCCGGACTGCCCCGGACGCAAGAAGGCCTCCAAGCCGAAGGACGAGACATCCGAGAAGGCGGAGAAGCCCGCGAGGAAGACGGTCGCGAAGAAGCCCGTCAAGTCGAGGGCCGCCAAGAAGAAGGCCGAGCCCGCGGAAGAGACCCAGTGATCCCTTCCCGGACATACCCCTTTTTTAGGTAGCACGAATTAAGATATTCGTGTTAATATTACTCTTTGATAATTAACGCACATCGGAGTCACAGAAGGAGGCCGTCAGCCTCCTCGATCCCGTTGTAGTGGTTGTCCATGGCGTCGATCTCCATTGAGATCCTCTGGTTGCGGCAGGAGGTGCATTCGAGCTCCTTCCCGAGCCTCAGCCTCAGGCGCATCTCGTTACGGTCTAGGACGACGATTCTCCCGCACGAGCAGTACACGCTCATCATCGAGGCTTCCGCCATCGTGTCCAGCGTGCGTAGGTAGCCCTCATGCTCGAAATGGCTACCGCTAATGTGTGCGTCGTTGTCGATCAATCCTCTCCCCCGAGATTCGCTCCTCCGGAACCTAAGCATCCATCCGTAGTATCCGTAGGTGCAATCCACCTCTAACCCAAGTGCGCATATAAGCCTTGCCTAAGAGGGGTTTTTAAGCTCCCCGCGGGACGGTCGTTTAACGCTGTTTTCCAGTGGAAACAGAGGGGTTTTCGTGTAGTTAACTTTAAATAAGGGAAATAAGGCGTTTTTCGCCGGAAAACGGCGGGAAATCGCCGCCGGATACCCGTTCGGGTACCCGTGCGACAATTATGTTCAAAGCTCGGACATCTGCCGAATCTGCCTGATGACCTCGGCCCTGATCTCGGAGGGCGCGCGGTCCGGAGAGACCTTCTTCCCGTGGTCGAGGACCTTCCTCTCGATCATGACCATGGACTCGCCGCAGGAGCAGCGGACGTCGTCGTCCGGGGACAGGGACACGCCCATGGCGAAGCAGTGGGGGCAGCGGTAGGCGTACTTCCTGCCGCCGAACTTGCCGCGCTTCGATATAGGCTTGCCGTCCTTCTCGACCAGGTCCATGGACAGGTCGAGTGTAGGCGCGTTGCTGATGCTCGTACCGACTCCGAAGCCGGAGACGCACGTATCGGCGAGAGCCGCGACGGAGGTCTCGTTGAGCCCTCCTGAGACGATGATGTCCACGTCCTTGTAGCCGTACATGTCGAGCTCCCAGCGGACCTCGTTGACCAGCTCCTTGAAGTTGCCCCTCC
>JAUNYA010000136.1 GCA_030539565.1 Thermoplasmata archaeon
TCAGGTGGTTCAAGGACACCGTGTGCAAGGGCATGGTGGACTACGACATCCTCACCGACTCCGCTTCCAAGGTTCCCGCCGGATGCAACGGCGTGACATTCCTCCCGTACCTGACGGGGGGATACGGCGACCTGTCCAACGCGACCGGCGCGTTCCTCAACCTGACTCCGGACACGGACGGTGGCGCCATGTGGCGCGCCGTTCTCGAGGCGATCGGCTACGACTACATGGGCGTGACCGACAGGTACCGCGCCGCCGGCATCCCCCTGGACAGGATCACCATCACCGAGGGAGGCAGCACCAACGTGCTGTGGAACCAGATAAAGGCGGACATGCTCGGCGCCACCGCGGTGACGATGAGGAACCACGGCGGTGCGATGACCACCAACTGCATCATGGCCGCCCATGCCGCCGGCGACATCCCCGACATGATGGGGGCTCTGAGGGCCGCGGCCGAGCCCGACCGCACATACGTCCCGGATCCCGGGAACAGGGCGGTGTACCGCTCCCAGCACGCCGGCCGCATGAAGGTGCTGGAAGGGATGAAGGGTGTTTTCGGGACGCTCTCCACCATGAGCGTCAGGTGAAGTACTCGCGCCCGCGGTCCATGAGCTCTTTGAAGGCGCGCGGATCGTCGCTGAGCGCCGCGTCGACCACGTCGTTGACGGCCTGGTCGAAGTCCTTAAGCATCGAGGCGCCGTTGGCGTTCATGTGCTGGATCTCGTAGTACAGGTACGGGTCCTCCAGCGCCACGGACAGGTTGGTGTCCATCATCTTGTCGTATGTGGTGGATGCCACGGACTGCATGTCCTCGTAGGAGATGCCGCTCCTCTCGAGCACGGTGAAGAACGCGATGTTGACCGCGTGACCCAGCCCGAGGACGTAGGACATGTACCTGTCGTGCTCCTCCACGGGCATGACGCGGATGTTGGCGCCGTGGTTCCCCAGCAGTGCCAGGGCCTCCTCCACGGCCTCCCTGGAGCCGCAGTCGCAGAGCACCACGTTCCTGTTGTACATGGATTCCGCGGAGGGTCCGAACATCGGGTGCACGGAGCAGACGCGCCTCCTGGAGCCGAGCTCCCTGAGCTCGTCGATGAACGGCGACTTCAGCGATGCGACGTCGAAGATCAGCGCGTCGGGCTTGCAGATGCCGTCCAGCTTGCGGAGCATCTGGCCGGTGCGGGATATGGGGATGGACACGATGACAGCGTCCGCCCACTTGGCGTCGTCGACGGTCAGGCCGTTGCCCGCCGACGGATCGATTATGTCCACGCGGTGGCCGGACTGCCTCAGCATGTCGGCCATCCAGCGCCCCATCTTGCCGTAGCCTCCGACGATGGCGATGTGCCTCGCATCGGACGCGGGCCTCGGGAGCGCGGCCTGGACCTCGATGGACTCCTGCATCAGGACCCTGCAGACCTTCTCCGCGTAGACCGGGTTCATCCCGTTCTCCAGGGCGAACCCCCTGTAGCGGTCGATGACGTTGTTCTCCTGGGCGATGTTGCGCACGGCGGCGCCGGTGCGCACCTTGTTCTCGCCCACGAGCTTCGCCAGCTCGAGCCTGCGCTTCATCAGGGTCAGCAGCTGCCTGTCGATGTCCCCAATCTCGTCCCTTATCTCGTTCAGTTCCATCGGAATCCCCTCGCCATCTGGTCCGCGACTGTCAGTGCGGCCATGGCCTCCACCACGGCGGCGGCCCTCGGCACGATGCAGGGGTCGTGCCTCCCCTCTACTGTGACAATGTCATTCTTCTCGGTCTTCAGGTTGACCGTGTGCTGCTCCACCGCGATCGAAGGGGTGGGCTTGAACGCAGTACGGAAGATCACGGGGGCGCCGTCGCACATGCCGCCGACGATGCCTCCCATGTGGTTGCTCTCTGTGACGATGCGACCGTCGAGCATGCGGTACCCGTCGTTGGACTGGGATCCACGCATCCCCGCCAGGGCGAAGCCGTCTCCGAACTCCACTCCCTTGCACGCCGGGATGCCGAACATCGCCTTCGCGAGGTCGGCGTCCAGCGCCTCGAACCAGATCCCGCCGAATCCTATCGGCAGGCCGGTGATGATGCACTCGACGACGCCGCCGACGCTGTCGCCCGCGGCCCCGGCGGACTCGATGCACTCGCGCATTCTGTCGTCCAGATCCTGGGAGCACGCCCTGGTGGCGAACCCGCGGGACGCCCTCGCGTCCTCCGCCGTGCGGACCGCATCGTCCTTGACGTCCCCGACGGAGCGGGTGAACGCCTGGACCTCGATGCCCTCGGCGGCGATCATCTGCTTGGCTACGGCACCCGCGGCGACGATGGCGGCGGTGAGCCTGCCGGAGAACTGGCCGCTCCCGCGCAGGTCGTGGTCCGGGAACTTCAGGAGCGCGGGGAGATCCGCGTGGCCCGGACGGGGCGTGTCGTAGAACTTCATGTACTTCGAGCCGTCGGTGTTGCCGTTGGCGA
>JAUNYA010000137.1 GCA_030539565.1 Thermoplasmata archaeon
CCATCACCATCCGTGAACGGCATCTGAAATCACCATATGTCGTATGGTGGCAGTCGTATTATGACTTGTCGAACATCCATACATGTGGCGATTATGATATTAGGTATCTTTTTTATACTAAGTATCTGAGTCTTTAATCATGTCGGACACGGCAGATCACGCGGAGTGCATAGAGGGCTAGGAGGACATAACCCCTGAGCGCCTCATCAGGGCGATAGAGTCCACCAGGGTCCTCACCAGCAGGTGGACGCTCTCGATCATAATGCTCCTGGCGATGAACGGCAGGATGAGGTTCAACGAGATCAAGGGTCAGCTCGACGGCATCACCAGCACAACGCTGACGTCCAGGCTCAAGGACCTGGAGGCCGACGGGATCGTCACGAGGGAGGTCATCCCCGACGCGCCCGTCAGGGTCGAGTACGAGCTCACCTCCAGGACCCGCGAGGCCATCCCCATCATAGTGGACCTGATGAAGTGGTATGAGAGGGGCTTATCCGGAAGCGGGGACGCGTCCGCCCAGAAGGATCGAGGCGGCCCTCACCTCGAAGGCGATGAACACCAGCGCCGACAGGATGCATCCGGACCAGAACACGAAGCCGTCCGGGAACCCGAACCATGCGGATGCCACGGCGACGTACGGGAATGTCATGCACAGGATCCCGGCGGTCCTGCCGACCGGGTCGTAGACGACCTTCCCGCGGCCCGCGGCCCTCGAGCTGAACGCGAAGGCGATGAACAGGAGCCCCATCGCGGCCAGTAGGATGTACGGGGTGCTCCCGTTTACGGCAAGCGCCAGGATCCCGGAGACGGCGAACGCCACGTCGGCCGCGACATCCAGTCTGGCTCCGAGATCGGTGCAGCATCCGAGCCTCCGCGCGATCCTGCCGTCCAGCTGGTCCGTGGTGACGACCGCGGCCATCACCGCCAGCAGTGCCGGCAGTCCGTTCCCGGTCTCGAAGTACTCCGTGATGAGGAGGAAGGCCGGGACGGCGAGAAGCAGTCTGACGACGCTCAGGGCGTTCGGAACCAGCCTGAGGCGGTCGGTGCGGGGGTCCATGCGCCGCCCAGTGTGTCCGGGTTGTTAAACCAGGAAGTTTCGGGAACCGTTCCAGGTATAGTTTCGGATACCTGTCATATCGATGTCACCGGCAGGACGCGGACTCCTTCTTTAACAGAATATGCTCTGTCGGTAAGGCACACTATGCACGATGGGCCAATCTCATATTCGGCATGGCTGACCTTATCGAACGATTTGACATCCTCTTTGGTAAACATCATGCCTGTTTTGCACTCTATCAGGTGCATCTTTCCGTCTTTCACGATTATGAGATCAATCTCGTTCATGTTCTTGTCGCGGAAGTAGTAAAAATTTCCAGGTTCTCCACGGTTCGTGTACGTTTTGATTATTTCGTTCACGATGAATGTCTCCACCATGTGACCTTTCCTTAGATGTGCATCAAGAGAATTGGCGCTGTCAATTTTCGAGAGATAACATGCCAGTCCAGTGTCGCAGAAGTACATCTTTGGACGTCTTTTCACACTCTTCATATTGGATCCGGGCACGTACGGTTGAATCAGACGGATTATCCCGCCTGCCACGAGTATGCTAGTCCAGGACTTCACAGTCTTCGAATCAATCCCGAGATCGCTGGCTACATTGTCGTAGACAAGTTCTTGGCCAGTCAGCGATGCAAGGGCGCTCATGAAGTTTAGGAATTTGGTTTTGTCCCGTACGTTGATCATCTGAGATATGTCGCGAGCGATATAGGTCTGAACATAGTCCGAATAGAATTGGCGTGTTCTGGTCTGAGGTTTTTGATACAGCTCGGGGTACATTCCGCGAACGATCATGGAGAACACTTCATCATGCGACATGACGTGTTCTTCACCTCTGGAGATGTTTTCGTCTATATCAGCGAGAAACGGAACTTCCGGACGTCCGATTATTTCGCTGAGGCTCAGGGGAGACATCTCGACGATTGCGAGTCTTCCTGCCATGGATTGGGTCACACCTTGCATCAACGCATATGCCTGACTTCCAGTGAGGACATACATGCCTTCGTTACTGTCCGTTTCAAACATTTTCCTGTCCACTTCTGCCTCCAGATAGTCGAAGAGAGCAGGTGCACGCTGTACCTCGTCTATAATCAGGGGGCAGGTGTGTTTTTTCAGGAAATATAGTGGATCGGCATTGGCCTCTTCGCGATCTTGCGCTTCGGCCAGTGAGACGTAGTTGAATCCATGTTTCCTTACAAGCTCTTTGCACAGAGTTGTCTTGCCAACTTGTCTGGCTCCTGTGATCAACGTGACCGCCTTTAGCCCGATGCATTCTTCCACCAATTCGAGGATTGTGCGGTCTATCATGATTGTTAAAATGATTCTCGATATAAGAATTTTCTGGAATTCAAAGCAGAATTTTTCGGAATTAGTAACGGAATT
>JAUNYA010000138.1 GCA_030539565.1 Thermoplasmata archaeon
GCTACTACGAGAAGAAGGGCGTCCTCACCGTCATAGAGGGCACCGGGTCCATCGAGGACATCTTCTCCGAGGTCCAGAAGGCCGTCCAGTGATCAATTCGGCGGGGCTCCGCCCCGCCTTCTTCGATGCATTCTCGGGCCCGGGTGACTGGGCCCTCTCCTTACCTCATTCTTCGATTGGATTCCGGCTTTGCTGTCGGAAGAACATATACATAATTTTTGATATATTGCAGAGACACGCCGGAAAATGACTCCGGACATGTGGAAACCGGCGCTGTCCTTCACAGAACACTTCAACGTGGTTTTAGACCAGCGTGTTGTTGTCATCTGATGATGCTGTTAAGCATTGTCTGAAAGCACGATTACAAAGATAACAGCCAGCAGTTTATATCTCGCGCACGCGTACGGAAACATGGGGAGGACCATGACCGGAACCGAGATCACAAGCATCGTCGACGACGTCTCCAGGACCGTCAACGCCGTACCGGCGGACAGGCGCGGAGCGCTCCTCATGGAGCTCAGGAGGCTCATCGACTCCGAGATCCTCGGCCTCTCCCGGAACATCCCGGCGCTCGCGTGCCCCGGATGCGGTTCGGAGTCCTTCGTGAAGCACGGCACGACCGCCACGGGAATCCAGAGGTACCGCTGCAGGGACTGCGGCAGGACTTTCGTCCAGCAGTCCTGCGGGAGGCTGCTCAGGAACACCAAGCTGACCGACGGCCAGTGGTACAGGTTCGCGGAGTGCTTCGTGGACGGCGACGTGCTCTCCCAGGTGGTCCGCAAGTGCGAGGTCTGCATGAAGACCGCCTGGTTCATGCGCCACAGGATGATGGAGCTGGTCTACGCCAACATCCCGTCCTTCGAGGTGAAGGACGGCGTCCGTATCCAGACCGACGAGATCTACTTCGAGGAGACCTTCAAGGGCAACCAGCTGAAGGCCGGATTCAAGATGCCCAGGGCCCCGTACGTACACGGCAGCAAGGGCCACCCGGTCGGGATGACCGACAGGAAGATCTGCGTCCTGACCGGCATCAACGACATGGGCGACATGTTCTACGACGTGGTCTGCCGCGGATGGTACGACAGGGAGTCCGCCAGGATATCCCTCGACAGGAACGTCGGGAAGGGCGCCATCATCGTCACCGACAACCACGCCTCGTACATCAGGAACCTGCGCGAGATGGGGATCGTGCACGAGTACCATCCCGCGTCCGAGCACGGGCCCCTGAACAGGGTCAACGCCCTGCACAGGCGCATCCGCGCCTTCCTGCGCCCGTTCAACGGCGTCTCCACCAAGTACCTGGCCAAGTACCTCGGCTGGTTCAAGTGGCTGGAGGCCTTCCGCGGCGACGATTCCGTCGGATCCGCCGCGTCGCAGATCGCCACGGGCGGCTACGACACGCTCTGGCGCGATGTGCGCAACATCCCGTTCCCGTTCAGGGACGCGGACGGCAACCCCACCAAGTTCTGAGCCCTCCGGCGGCACAACCCCTCGGCCGGAGCCGTGTTTCCCCGGCGAAGCCATCTCCGCACACGCGGATACGCGTGCATTCTGCTCCCGTTCATGCCGGGAAACGCGTCACAGACGCGATCACCGCGCCCCGAAAACACTCGAAATCATTCGGTGAACAGACCTGCTGGCATGCTCTGTGCCAGCATAACAACACGCTGGTCTAAAACCACGCACTTCAACAATTAGGCTACGAAACGGCAATAAGTGTAATATACAGTCCGACAATGTTTGACCGATACCGTAGCCAATGGCTGAGGTGTCTCGTACATGGACAAGAGAAGCGATGTTGAGGTTATGGTCTACTACCGTAACGGTCGCGTTCGCAACCCGGACGACGATCGTGAGCAGACCAGACGGCTGAAGGATGTTGGATATCTCAGTTGCACTGTGGACATCACCACGGGCGAAGAATATCTGAAAACCACGGAGCTCGGGCTTATGGAAGTGGACCTCAACAACAGCCTCGACAAGGAACATGACGAGAGACTCCTCTACAACATCCGCAAGATATCCTGGTTCTGAGCCCACAACCGGCTCATTCGGATGGATACCTCATCTGTCGGAGGGTCTCGACGATCTGTTCCCGGAGAGATATCCGGGCGGCAAAACCCTGGAGGTGGAGCTTGCATCGAGATGTGGCGGATCCGTTCCAGACCCCCATTGCCTTCGCACCTCGATTCAGGTGATGAGCGGTGGCGCCGAAACGTCGATCGTTCTGGACATCATCCTGAATGAGGACGGGTTCTATGACCATGGCCACAGGGCCGTGGTCCATCTCCGCGACATGACGTATGGATTCGATCTGTTCCTGTGGAGGAACGGCCTGCTCTGCATCAATCCTACATCCGACTGCCCTGGCGATGAGCCTCTGGTACGGAATCTGATGAAATCCGTGTACTACAAACTCAAGTGCCTCCTCCA
>JAUNYA010000139.1 GCA_030539565.1 Thermoplasmata archaeon
ATAAAACATCGCATCCGCGATCGGAACACGAACTCGGGCTCGCCCCTGAGCTCCTCCAGGTCCGTGGAGTACCTCCACATCCTGGGGTAGTGGCCCGGGTCCATGAGCACGCGCTTCGTCTCCACGGCGACGCCGGAATCGGCGGCCATCACCTTGTCGGTGGACATGGCCATCCTGCCAAGTGCTATCAACTCTCCGCGAGCGGTCATCATCGCCACCAGAGCGTTCTTCCTGATCCCCTCGTCGAGCATGTGGACACCCTTCACCGAGAGACTAGCCCCGTGGCAGATCGCGTCGACGGCTGTCGCCTTGACGACGACCTTGGGCAGCGGCTCCACCAGGGCCTCCATGGGGATGATCATCTCCCTGAGGTACTCCCCGTGGCCATACTGCTGCCAGAACACGTACGCGTCCCTGATCTCCTGAAGCGTGTGCGCCCTGGCCTCGGTCATCTTCCCGGAGCGGGTGCGCCTGAGCTCGGTCATGCTGGCGCCGCATCCCAGGATGTCACCTGCGTCTACACACAGCGTGCGCACGTAGGTCCCGGCATCGCACCATACCCTGAACAGAACGTCGCGTCCGGAGACCTGGAGCACCTCCAGCTCGTGGATCGTGCGGATCCTCAGCTGCCTCTTGACCGCGGAACGGACCGGAGGAAGCTGGTAGATCTTGCCGACGAATTTAGATAGAACCTCGCGGACCCTCGCCTCCGGGCGGTCGGCGTGGAGCCTCATGAGGCAGACGTACTCCTTGTCCGAGGACAGAACAACATCTGTGAGCCTGACGGCCTTGCCCAGAGTGATGGGGAGGACGCCGCTCACGTACGGGTCGAGCGTTCCTCCGTGTCCCGCCTTCTCCATCCCCAGCGCGTCGCGCACCCATGCGGATGCCTGGTGCGACGTGGGGCCGGAGGGCTTATCGAGAATGATCACGCCGCCCTTCAGCAGCTCGCCTATGGAACGGTCCGAAGGCCTGACACCCCACTTGTCGGGGATAGCATCCGGGTCCTTAACTGCCATCCCAGGCATCCAGGGCCTCCAGGATGGTCTTCAGGACCTGGTCGGGATCCAGGTCGTCGGTGTTGAGGACCATGTCGTACACGCTGAGGTCGGTGATGTCGATGCCGTACCACTGCTGGTACCTCTTGGCCTCGGACCTCTGCCTGTCGATGGTCTTGGCGGTGGCCTCCTCCAGGGTCTCGCCCTCGCGGAGCCCGACCCTCTGCATGCGGACCTCGGGGCTCGCATCCATGTGGATCTTGAACGCCTTGATGCCGTTCCTCGAGAGCATGTAGGCGGAGAGACGGGATTCCAGAATCAAATCCTCGTGCGTCCTCGCCATCTCGAGGATCCTCCCGTCGATCATGTTGTCGATGGAGGGGTCCCTCTCCGCGATCTCGCCGAGCTCGGAGAGGGTAAGGTGTTTCTCTGCCGCCAGCTCGCGGAAGATCCTGCCGAAGACCACGGCCTCCAGGCCCAGTACCTCGGCGAGCTTGCTGCATGCGGTCGTCTTCCCGGAGCCGGGAGGACCGCTTATGGTTATTCTCATTCGATCTCAGCCCTCTGCGCGAGACGGTCGAGTTCCTTCAGCTTCCTGTTCAGCAGGAAGTACCTGATCAGCCTGTTCTCGATCTGCCCGATCGGCATCGACACCAGGGTGTAGATGATGATCCACGACGGGAAGAACCAGATGGTGGTGTTCAGGTCGAAGTCCGCGGCCCAGGGGATGTCCACCAGCGGCGGGTTCGTCGCGGTGAAGTAGACGCCCTCGACGCCGGTCGTCGCATCGACGCCGGCGATGAGGAAGTACCAAACCCAGGCGTACACGGGCATCAGGACGACCATGGTTATGGGCATGGTCTTCATCTGCTGCGTGCTGGCCTCCATGGACATGGCCATGATCTGGGGCTGCATCTCCTGGAGCTTCTTCATCTTGAACAGGTTGTTCTCGATCCTGGCCTGGCGGAACTCCTTGTTGAAATCGCTCTGGATCTGCTGGTTCCGGGCCATCTTGATCGGATCGGTCATCAGGCTCCTCACGATGGTGCTGAATGTGATCATGATCACACCGGCGATCACCAGCGTCAGGACCGGGTACTGACCGTCGAACGCGATGTACTTGAAGACGAAGTCCAGGGCCTGGCCGATCTGGGCCCTGAACATCATGACGACCATCATGACGACGAGCACCAGCATCATTCCGATCATCGTCTTGGACGACATCGGAGGGGCCTGGTTCTGGACATCCCTCATGCTCTCAGGACTGCCTGGGTTGGGCATCTTTCATCACTCTCCGTTACCGAAGAATCCGCGCATCACCGGGTTCATCTCCATCATCTGCTCGCGGCCGATGGCCTCGTACAGGTGGATGATGATTCCCACGCACAGCAGC
>JAUNYA010000140.1:0-792 GCA_030539565.1 Thermoplasmata archaeon
GCTGCCGTACATCTTCGTGAGGCCGATGGCCTCTATGGCAGGTGTGCTGTCCATGAATGCCGGAGTGGCGTGCGGTATATATTGATTATAATAGAGAGGGGGCGACAACCGCGCCCCCTCCGGGTTTATCGTCGTCGTTTCAGTGCTTCCTCACGACGGTGCAGGCGAACACGGGAGTCCCGACGGCTTCAGATCTCCTTCCTCGAGTAGAGGACCGTGGCGGCGACGAGCAGGACAATGCCCCATGCCATCCCGAGGATCGCGGACTCGGTCGCGGATATGGTCAGGCGAGGGAGGGACAGGAGGTCCCTTCCGAACGCAAAGAGCGAGAATCCGTTGTACGAGCTGTGGAGGGACGTGTTGATGACATCGCTCAGCGGGAAGACGTACTGGAGCGTCTCCATGCCGACGATCTCCTCCATGGACAGCAGCAGGAAGAACGCGGGTATCCCGAGGAAGACGATCAGGTAGAGCAGGGACTTCTGGCTCCCGAACACTGTGTTCAGGACCATGCTCAGGGAGCAGTAGGCGAAGCAGGTGGTGAGGGCCACGAGCATCGACCACCAGAGGTAGGGGCTGACCTGTCCGAAGTAGTAGATCGAGAGTGCCGCCACGATGATGTACACGGCGACGATCGAGATGACGCACATGACATAGGCCGCGAGGAAGCGGCCCAGCAGGACCACCGACCTCTTGACCGGCTGTGTGAGGTAGACCACCCCGGACTTCCTGCGGAAGTCCTCGGACAGCGTCTTCGAGGTGAACCTGCCGGACACCGAGATTATCCAAATC
>JAUNYA010000140.1:802-2371 GCA_030539565.1 Thermoplasmata archaeon
GGGCATGCTCAAGTAGTTCAGGTTCACATTGCCCGACGAGGCGGAATTGAGGATGTTGTAGATGAGGATGAACAGGATCGGGAGGAGCACGATCATGACGAGGTTGCCTATCCACTTCCTGTCCCTGAATATCTTCTTCATCTGCCAGACGAACACCGTCCCCAGCTGGGAGAGGTTGCCGGGCACGGTGTACTTCACGTCCCTGTGGGCCTCCGAGTCGCCCCAGCGGGCGATCTCGGTGTCGTACGTGACGTCGCTGATGGCGGCCTTGGATTTCCTTCCGAACATCCTCAGGCCTCCTGGCTGTCGACGGACAGGCCCATGTAGAGCCTCTCCAGGTCGGATCCCGACTCCTCGGAGATGGACACGAGCCCGAGGCCGTGCCTGACCGTGAGCCCGACGATCTCGGACTGGTCGGACGCGTCGCCGTTGAACTTCACGCGGATCTCGTAGTCCTTGGAGATCTCGGCGTCGCACACGCCCTTCATCCCGCAGAGCTCGGACATGTACTCCGATGTGGCGGGGTGGGTGGTGGTGATCACCAGCGTCACGGCGCCGACGGCGTCCTTGACGAGGTCCTCGACCTTTCCCGATGCCACGGAGCGCCCGTTCCTCAGGATGGTGACCGACCCGCAGATGGCGGAAACCTCGCTGAGGTTGTGGGTGCTGAGGAGCATGGTGATGTCGTACTTGCGGAGCTCCGAGAGCATCTCCCTGAACTCGATCATCCCCCTGGGGTCCAGGCCGGTGGTCGGCTCGTCCAGGATGACGACGGATGGGTTGGAGATCATGGCCTGCGCCAGTCCGACCCTCTGTTTCATGCCCTTGGAGAACCTGTCGATCCTCTCGTCCCTCCACTCGTAGATCCTGAGCTCGTCCAGGACCGCCTTCGAGCGGATGGCGATCTCGTCCTTGCTCAGGCCCTTGAGCCTGCCGGTGTAGCCGAGTATGTCCATGGGCGTGCTGCCGTAGTAGAACTCGGGGGTCTCCACGAGGCACCCGACGCCCGAGAGGGCGCCCTTGGGATCCTTCATGGTGTCTATGCCGTTGATCCTGGTGTAGCCCTCGGTGGGCCTGGCCAGCCCGGTGAGGAGCTTAAGGGTGGTGCTCTTGCCGGCCCCGTTGGGCCCGAGCAGCCCCCAGAACTCCCCTCTGGGGATCTCCATGTCCAGGTGGTCCAGGGCCGTGAGCTTCTTGTACCGCTTGGTCAGCCCCTTGATTTCTATAGCGAGGTCGTTGGACCCCGGTTCCTGTTCGTGTTCCCTCATGGCGAATTCCTCGAGGTTTCACCGCATTACGACCGGCCAGCATTGGCCGCCGTGCGATTCGAACAAAGTCTATGGTCTTTACACATAATAACATTGAGAAGGCTATCCTTCGCCGGATTCCGAAAAACCGGGCATCGGTGGCGGTCCATCTCGGCGTTGAGGAGGGCGTCCGCCCGGGGGATGAACTCCTCGGAACGGCGCACGTTGCGGAAGCGGACCTTCGGGATAAGGGATGCGAGTGCCTTCGCATCCTCGTTCAGGGCCTTCATGTCCGGGGACTTGACCTTGTACTCGCCCCTCA
>JAUNYA010000141.1 GCA_030539565.1 Thermoplasmata archaeon
CGGCGTCCTTCTCCCTGATGCGCTTGTAGGCGTCCTTCTCGGAGATGCCGTTGCGGGCGACGGACCTCCTGATCCTGTCGGCCATGGGCGCGGTGACGAAAACGTTCACCACATCCTTCCTGTCGCTGAGCACGTAGTCCGCGCTCCTCCCCACGAACACAGCGGGACCGCGGGAAGCGAACTCCCTGATGATCTCCGCCTGCTGGGCGTACAGGGGGTTCGCCGAAGGCACGCCGTAGAAGTAGATGGTGGACTTGGTCCTGGACCTCTCCTCCATGCTCTCGACCTCCTCCACTGTCCTGCCGTTCCTGCGGGCGGTCTCCTCGACGATCTCCCAGTCGTAGCACGGCACGCCCATCTTCTCGGCCAGGATCCTCCCGACCTCGCGTCCGCCGCTGCCGTTCTGCCTTCCGATCGTGACTGTGGTTCCTTCCATTCTCAGGCCTCCCCTCCGGCGGCCTCGCCGATGCCGCCCTTGAGCATCTTGATGTGCTTGCGCTTCATGACGTACCTCGCGAACGGCTGGGCGACCAGCATCTCGATCCAGAACGCCACGCAGAAGTTGACCGGCCAGTTGGCGGGCCACTCCAGTACGGGATCCATGCTGAGCCCTCCCGAGAACAGGTGCCCGATCTCCGGACCGATGATGGTCATGGTTGCGGACATCATGAGGACGCACGCGATTATGTTGAATACTATCTTCGGGTAGAAGCTGTCCGTCGGCAGGGTGTACCTCTGGACGAACTTGTCCGCGATGCGCCCCACGACGAGGGACATCAGCAGCATTACCGCTATCCACACGAACGGGATGCAGACGAGGCCGTTGAGGAACAGCTCCATCGTCACCTCCCCCGCGCTCTTGAAAATGTTGAACTCACACATGATGGTACCCGTTATCAGTGCGATGATCCCGCCGTACAGCAGACCTTCCTTATTGCTCCATGGCAGCCTTAGCTCTTCCATCGGTAACTCTCCGAACCGGATCCGCCCGTTTCCGGCCGCACACAGAAAACGGCCTGACGTGGTACTTACATCACCGGATGCCGACCATATGGTCGCAATCAGTGGAATTGGAAGTTATAGAAAAAGGATGCCGAACACCGGAATCCGATATTCGGCCGCACCGGTCAGAATGGAGGACTATGATGTCCGAGGCCGGACACCGGCCCCGGACCAGGAGTTTGAACGCTCAGTTGATGAGCTTCTCGATCTGGGCCTCCTTCTCCTTGACCTTCGCGATCTGCGGGTCGAGGTCGGGGGCGTCCTCTCCGGGGGCGGCCCTGTTGAAGGCCACCAGGACGGAGGCGAGCTTGGGGTTGTCCTCCAGGCCGTAGTGCTTCCTGATCATCAGGTCGCAGGTCGGGGCGGGGCTGCAGGAGACGACGTCCTTGCACCCGTTGGCGGGCTTGAGCTCCGGGAAGGACACGGGGGGCATGATGAACGACTCCCCTCCGTCGGCCTTGACCGTGGGGAACATGACGAAACCGTCGGAGAGCCAGACGACGTCCTGCTTGTCGGCGTACTTGTGGGCGGTGAACGGGAAGACCTCCTCCCCGATGATCTGCCCGTCGCCGGACTCCAGGATGACCGTGGGCTCGGGCGGGGGCCTGAACCTCGGGTCCTTGACGATGCAGATGACGCACTCCCTCTTGAGCGCCTCGGTGAACCCGACATTGTTGACCTCGATGTTGCCCATCGCGCGTACTTTGGCCTCTTCCTCCCTAACCTGCTCCAGGATCTCCCTGTCCAGGTAGAAGGCGTGAACGACTCCTCTCAGCGCGCGCACAATCTCGAGCTGGGCGTCGCCGGGGGCGTCGACGTCAATCGTCATGCCTGTTAGAAGGGCTGGCTTATAGAAATGGTTTCCTACGGACTCAGGAGCTGGAGCCCTGCGGGCCGACGTACTCGGTCATTATCATGGTGACGTCATCGAACTGGTCGGCGTCCGATGTGAACTCGCGGACCGCCTGGAAGACGGCATCGACCTGGTCCGACACGGTGCCCTCGGACGAGCGCAGCGCATCCAGGAGCCTGTCGCCGCCGAAGAACCCGCCGTAGTGGCAGTTCGCCTCCGTGACGCCGTCGGTGTACAGGAGGATCCTGTCGCCGCGGCCCAGGGTCAGGTGCTCGGTGACGAACTCCGCCTCCGGATCGATCCCCAGGACAACACCGGGGTGCATCTGCAGGAACTCCGGCTCCGCGCCCACGCGCTCGATGGCGGGCGGGCAGTGGCCCCCGTTGGCGAACCTCACGGTCCCGTCGTTCAGGTCGAGGATCCCGACCCAGACGGTCACGAACATGAGCTCGTCGTTGTTCTTGCAG
>JAUNYA010000030.1 GCA_030539565.1 Thermoplasmata archaeon
GCTCCGACGAGGATGACCGGTTTGGGGACATCGCCGAGCATGAACGAGAGCGCGGCGGCGGTGTACCCCATGGTGTCGGTCCCGTGGGGGATGATGACCGCGTCGGCCCCGCCGTTGATCTCCTCGGCGACTGCGACCGCCAGCTCCTGCCAGTGGGCGGGGTCCATGTTCTCGGAGAAAATGGAGAAGAGCACCCTGGCGTCGATGTTGGCGAGCTCCCTGATCTCGGGAACGGCGTTCACCATGTCGGAGGTGGACAGCGCCGGATGGACGGCCCCGGTCCTGTAGTCCACGTAGGACGCGATGGTCCCGCCGGTGCCGATGAGCACGATCTTGGGCAGGCCCTCGTGGAACTCCACCGGGGACTCCTTCTTGACCCTCTCGGCGGGCTGCTCCAGAACTTTGACGGTAGTGCCGGCGTCGATCCTGACGCCCACGTTGTAGCCGCTCTTGACCTTCAGGATCAGCACGTCCGGCGCGCTGAACTCGTGATGCGGCATCAGGGTCCCCTCGAAGGCCCTCCCGTCCTTCTCCACCCTGAGCCTGGTGCCCTCGGCGGCCCCCAGGCCGGAGAGGATGCTGGATAGCGATTCGGAATAGCTCATGCTGTCCGAAGTATCCCGTCATCGTTTATCACGGTTGCCCGTGCGCGCGTATAGGGTCGCACCGCCCGGCACCGGGCCTCGGCGAAGGGGTCGAAGCGGACCATCTCGTATCCCAGGCGGCGGTTGAGCTCGCCTATCTCGTCCCTGCACCTGCGCATCTCCCTGCCGGAGGCCTCGGCCAGCATGCCGAAGTACATGGCGTAGAACGACGAGAGCATCGCACCGTAGGAGACGAGCAGCGTCTCGAGATCCGCGGAGCGGAGGAACCTCCTCTGCTCGATGCTCCACATCGGGTCGGTCGCGCACCTGCGGGTGAACACCGCCCTCCCGGTGCGGGGGTCGATCTCCAGCGGGAGCATGTCCACGTGGACCACGTAGTTCCTGAGGTTGACCATCAGCGACGCCTCAAACCCGAGGGACGCGCGCTTCAGCTCCCTGAACTGCTGGTCCACGCCGCACCTCTTGGCGCAGACCGATGACAGGTTCTTGCAGGCGTACATCCTCGAGAGGAAGTCGGAGAGCATCTGGCACAGCTCCATCGTCGAGGTCTCGAGGTTCCCGTAGGAGGCCCAGCGGGAGGGCCCCGCCGATCTTAGGGATGAGGTGCGTGCGGCGAGCTCCGAGAGCTTGGAGTCCATCATGCCGTAGCACATGGACATCCTCCGCAGCTCCTCGTATCTCCTGAAGAAGGTCGACTCCCTGAGCAGGGCCAGTTCCCGGGCGGGCTCCGTCGGCATGAGAATGGAGCTACCCCCGTGGTCATAAGGGTTGGCGACTTAGATTACCGAGTCCTACGGGGGCATCGATACCCTCGGGAGCCTCAACGGCGGGAATCGTCACTGCGTCATCGAACGGGAGTCTGGCACTCCCATCCAGCATCCGTTGAGTAGCACGAAGATTATTTACTGTAATACCCGATACCCGTGGCCATGCACATAGTCCAGCCCGGAACCGAGATCGACGTGCTCAAGGAGAACAACAAGATCGCCCACGAGAACTACCGCCTCATGAAGCAGCACGGCATCAAGTCCATCGACTTCATGGGCTCGATCGGCGCCGGGAAGACCGCCATGATCATCAAGCTGGCGGAGAAGCTCAGGGCCAGGGGCGTCCGCGTCTGCGCCATCGCCGGCGACGTCACCGGGGACGACGACTACACCAGGTTCGAGAAGTCCGGCCTGGAGTCCGTGAACTGCAACACCGGACACGAGTGCCACCTGGACGCCAACCTCATCAAGAAGACCCTGGCCGAGATTAACCTCGAGGACTACGACGTCATCTTCGTGGAGAACGTGGGCAACCTCGTGTGCCCCGCCGACTTCCCCCTGGGAACCGACCTCCGCGTTGTCGTCGTATCGGTCACCGAGGGCGACGACATGGTCAGGAAGCACCACGACATCTTCATCCACTCCGACGTGGCCATCCTCAACAAGGTGGACATCGCCGACGCGGTCGACGTGGACCCGCAGGTCATCGCGCGCGACTACAACAAGCTCACCGGAGGGGTAAAGAACATCTACATGTGCAGCGTCAAGAAGGATGAAGGGCTCGACGAGATCCTCGCCGCCCTGAAACTCTGAGGTGCATTTCACATGAAGGTCCTGGCCGTTGGAGGAGGCGGGAGGGAGCACGCCGCAGTCGAGGCGCTCCACCGCTCCGGATCCGAGCTCTACTGCGTTATGAAGAACGCCAACCCCGGAATCATCAGGAGGTCGGCCAAGCACCTCCTGTGCGACGAGAAGGATGTCGACAGGGTCGTCGCATTCGCCGTCGAGAACGGGGTGGAGCTCGCCTTCATCGGCCCCGAGGCCCCCCTGGAGGCGGGCATCGTCGACGCCCTGGAGAAGGCGGGGATCAAGTGCGCGTCCCCCACCAAGGCGGCCGCCAGGATAGAGACCTCCAAATCGTTCATGAGGAAGCTGGTCCAGGACCACGGAATCGACGGGAACCTCTCGTTCGCCAGCTTCGACAACGCCGGGGACGCGGAAGCGTACCTCCGCACCATCGACCACGAGATCGTGGTCAAGCCCGTCGGGCTCACCGGCGGCAAGGGCGTCAAGGTCCAGGGGGAGCACCTCCACAGCTTCGACGACACCATGGAGTACATCCGTGAGATCTTCGACGGGAACATCGGCGGCGCCGGCGTCATCCTCGAGGAGAGGGCGGTCGGCGAGGAGTTCACGCAGATGTGCTTCGTCGACGGCAGGCACATCGTCCCCATGCCCCTGGTCCAGGACCACAAGAGGGCCTACGAGGGCGATGTGGGCCCGAACACCGGCGGGATGGGCTCCTACACCGATTCGGACCACCTCCTGCCCTTCGTGACCGAGGAAGACAGGAAAGCGGCCCTCGCCATCGTGCAGGCCATCGTGGACGCGCTGGCGGACGAGGGATGCCCCTACCGCGGCGTGATGTACGGCCAGTTCATGCTCACCGTGAACGGCCCCAAGATCATCGAGATCAACGCCAGGTTCGGGGACCCCGAGGCGATGAACGTGCTCACGGTGCTCGAGTCGAGCTTCGAGGACGTCTGCCTCGCAATGGCCGAGGGGACTCTCGGAGCGGATGTCAAGTTCTCCAGCGAGGCGACCGTCTGCAAGTACGTGGTGCCCAAGGGATACGGCGTGAAGTCCGAGTCCGGGCACGAGATCTCCGTGGACGAGGAAGCAATCTCGAAGTGCGGCGCAGTCGCCTACTACGCCAACGTGGACATGAAGGACGGGAAGCTCGTCACGGGCACTTCCAGGTCCGTCGGTGTCGTCGGGAAGGGCGCCACCATAGAGGAGGCCGAGGCCAACTGCGAGAGGGCCCTGGAGCACGTGAAGTGCGACGCAGTCTTCGTCAGGCACGACATCGGCACCCGTGAGCTCGTGCAGCGCCGCGTCGACCACATGAAGGCGCTCCGCTCCGCATGACCGACCTCGCCGTCAGGATCGCCTACCGCGGCGACGGATTCTCCGGATCGCAGATACAGCCCGGACTCCGCACCGTGGAGGGCACGCTTCTATCGTCATTGGTCAGGGTGACCGAGCTCGATCCCGAGGACATCGGCCTAAGGCTCGCCAGCCGCACCGACAAGGGCGTCAACGCCACCGGGAACGTGGCTTCGTTCGAATCCGGGGGCATGGAGCCGGACCAGCTCCTCAAGGCCCTCAACTCGATCTACGACGGCGTCCTGTGCACTGCTTACACACACGTGGACGACTCGTTCCTCCCGCGCCACGCGGACATGCGCACCTACGAGTACGTCATGAAGTCGGCCGGGATGGACCTCGGCCTGGCGGAGGACTGCCTCGCCGTTTTCAGGGGGAAGCACGACTTCTCCGGCTTCTGCAAGTCCGAGGGCAAGGACACGGTCATCGACCTCGTGCGCGCCGACGCCCGCGTCGAGGACGACGTGCTCGTGCTCACATTCGAGGCGGACCACTTCCTGTGGAACATGATCCGCAGGATCACGTCCACCGTGATGCGCGTCGCGTCCGGCAGGATCCCCCTCTCCCGCGCGGAGGAGGGGATGGCCGGCGGATGGTCCAACTTCGGCCTGGCGCCCGCGGAGGGCCTCACGCTGACCGACGTGTTCTACGAGGGGCTGGAGTTCATCCCCTCGCCCGATCCCGCCCTGAGGGTCAGGAGGGCGGACGGATTGTACCGCGCCCACCTGGACGGGAGATTCTACAAGAGCCTCTGAGAAGGGTCCCCCGCGGCACTGCGGGGACGTGGGATGGTTACCTGTCCGTCCCCGCCGCCTGCCGGGGGTGGGATCCGTGCGAGCACGGTTCCCGCCGGACCTTTCGGCCCGGTTGCGGCGAGAGCCGGAGAACAGACGCCGCGTGCGCCTCCTTGCGGATGCGCGGGAACGCGTGGCTCCGGCGCGTCTTTTCCCCGCACCTCGGCCCGCTAATCCGGATTGTGCATCCTGGCACAGGTAATAATGCTAACGGACGGACGGTCGGAGAAGGTGTCAGAAGGAAGGGGTTTCGAAGAGGTTTGATGCGGGGATCGTCCCCGCGGGCGCATCAGCGCCTGGACTTGGGCTTCCCGTAGTTCTTGACGGGCTTCCTGTACACCCACACCATGACGAGCGCCAGGATGATCACGACCATGACCAGCAGGGCGATCCACACGGTGTAGTCGCTGTCGCCGATGTAGAACGTGTACTCGTCGCCCAGACCGGAGATCTGGATCAGGTTGCCAGAGTCGGCGGCCTGGATGCTGAACGTGTACTGTCCGTTCGACGCGGTGGTGACCCAGTCGTATGTGACAGTGGCGGTTCCCTCCTTGGCGAGGTCGAAGGTGGTGTAGCTGTCCTCCAGCTTCTCCCCGTTGACGTAGAAGTACACGCCGAACCCGGTCAGGTCGATGTCCGAGTTGTTGGTCACGGTGACCGAGAGCTCGATGGGCTCGACCACGGTGATGGTGAACTCCCTGCTGTCGGTGAGGTCGACCTCGACGGTCTCGGACTCCTCCTCGGTTCCGGAGCTCACGTAGGTGATCTCGATCTCGTAGGAGACCTCGAGGGTGTACGTGCCCGCGGTGCTGGGGGCGGTGACCGTGAGGGTCGCCGTCGCACCGTTGGTCAGGGTTCCGGACGTGGGGTCCACGCCGCTGCTGACGGAGCTCCCGGTGGAGTCCTTCAGGGCCGCGGTGTAGGAGATCGACATAGTCATGTCGGTGTAGCCGTCGTAGTCGTGGTTGCTGTACATGATGTCGTACGTGGCGTCCTCGCCGGTGGCGATGACGCTGTCGCCGGTGACGTTGTTGAACGCCTCGGCGTCGTTGACCGGGACGGTCATTACGACGAGCATCGCCGCGAGGGCGAAGACTGCCAGTGCCTTGCTCTTCATCTGCGTGAGAACACCCCCCTCTTGCTGGCGAGCCAGAATATGGCTATGACCATAAGCAGGATGACCGCCACGAGGAACCAGATTCCGGCGGGCATGCCCGACCTGGAGTCGATCGCATCGCCGCCGTCGACGGTTCCGTCGGACGTGTCGACGTCGACGGTGGTCGGGGTGAGGCTGAGCGTGGCGGACTGGTCGCCGCTGACCGTGGCCGTCAGGGACGGGACGGTGGCGGAGCTCGCTCCGGACTCGACACCCACCTGCATCAGGGCGATGTAGTAGGTGACGGACTGGAGGCCGTAGATCGTGATCGTGTCGCCGAGGGCTCCGACGTAGGTTCCGTCGGCGTCCATGACGGTGACGTACCAGCCGGTGGTGGAGCCGCTGACATTGATCGAGATGTCCTTGGAGTAGACGTCGCTGTTGACGAAGGTCACGGCGTACAGGTACTCGGAACCGGACACCTTGTCGTTGGATCCGCCGGTGGACGCGGTGGTGATGGTCATTCCCGCGCTTCCGCTGTGGGAGGCGGAGTTGGAGGTGATCTCCTCGGTGACCGTGGTGCCGCCGTTGATGTCGGTGACGATCAGGGTCACATCGTCGAGTCCGGGGGCGACCTTGGTGGCGTCGTAGATGCCGTAGACGGTGAACGAGCCGGTGCTGTTGGCCGCGACGGTCTCGGAGGTGGCCTCGTTGAGGGTCCAGGCGGTTCCGGAGCTGATCAGGTACGTGGTGGCCACGGACGTGTTGTTCTTGATGGTGTATGTGACCCTCGCGGTTCCGGAGCTGAACTCGGCTCCGGTGACCTCGACCTCGAAGTCGGCCTCCTCGGTCTCCTCGCTCTCGGGGGCGTCGGAGCTCAGGACGCTGACGTTCCTGGTGACGCCGTCGGCGAGTCCGGTGAACTCCGCGGTTCCGCTGAACCAGTACTCGACGCTGTCGACGGTGGCGCTGACGGACACGGACACATCGGCCCTGGTCGCGCTGGCGGGCAGGGTGAGGGTGTAGGCTCCGTCGGTGACATCGAAGGTCCAGACGACCTCGTCGCTGAGAGAGTTGGTGTAGGTGACGGTGATGGTTCCGTCCGCGACCACTCCGACGTACCCGGTGACCTCGATCTCGGCGTCCACGGCCGTCATGTTGAGGGACATGGAGTCGAGGATCTTCTCGGTGAAGTCGAGGTACGCGTACTGCACGAGGGTGGTGTCGCCGCTGGTGTTGGTCGACTTGACCTCGTAGGTGTAGCCGACCACGAAGTAGTATCCTCCGGAGTAGGAGTAGTAGCTGCCGTCCTCCGTGGTGATGGTGATCGAGTCGTTGCTTCCGGTGGTGGTGACGACCTGGATGACCTCGACGTAGTCGAAGTCGGTGAAGCCCTCCGCACCGGGGTAGATGTAGGCGGTTCCGCTGAAGTAGTATCCGGTGGAGCCGTCGACGGTGATTGTGTACTGCCCGGGGCAGAGGTTCACGACCTGGCCGGCGCTGACGGAGACCTCCTCGGCGTCATCGTCGTCGTAGAAGACATAGGTGAAGTCGAACGGGGCGACGTAGCCGACGGTCTTCACGTAGTTGGCCTGGTCCTCGGAGTATCCGTAGTACCTGATGATCTCGGTGTCCGAGGTGCTGGACGTGCCGGAGGTGACGCTCCAGTTCATGTCCGTGCAGTAGAAGTACTCGTTGTCCAGGGTTCCGCCGTTGATCGAGACGGTGGCCTCGATGCTGTCGGGGATGTAGAAGTACGCCACACCGCTGGTGTTGGTCATGGTGTACAGCGTGTACGTCGTCTCGTTGTAGGTGAACGTGGCGGTCACGGACGCGAACGGGATGTTCTCGTTCCCGTCGCTGGTGGACGAGTCGTACCTGAAGTACTGGGTGAGCCTCCTTCCGTCGACCAGGGAGATGTCGTAGTCCTCGGTCGAGGTGGTGCCGGTGAACTCTCCGAAGTACACCATGTCGCTGCCGTTGTGGGCGTAGATGATGAAGTCCCCGGTGTTCGGGATGATGGCGGTGTAGTTGCCGTCGCTGTCGGTCACGTAGGAGATCTGGAATCCATCCAGGGTGCTCGACATGAAGATGACGGTTCCCTCCTCTCCGTCGGATCCGCTCAGGACCTGGCCGGAGACGATGATGTAGGCGGAGGAGGAGAGGCTGACGGCCCCGCCGGTGTAGACCCCGTAGTACATCGTGCTGCCGCTGACCCCGTAGATGCTGTAGTAGACGTCGTCGGTGGCGAGTCCCACGGGGTAGTCGAAGGCGAGCGTGTTGCCGACGACGTAGGCGGTGGTGCTGAAGGTTCCAGCGGAGACGGTCAGGACGGTTCCGCTGGGGATACTGCTGCCGTTGGAGATCGTGACGGTCTCCGACGTGTAGGCGGTGACGGTCGCGGTCCTGTTGCTGCTGGACACCGTGTGGGTGGTCGACGTGATCGTGGTCAGGCCGTTGCCCATGGAGATCGTGTACGTTCCGGGGATGACGGTGATGACCGCGGTTCCCTCGTCGCCGACCTCGGCGGAGAACTGGGCTCCGGTCTCGGTGTCGGTGGCGTAGACCACGGGGGTGGTCATGACGGAGTCGTCGGTGATCGTGTTGCCGTAGATGTCGTTCACCGTGACGGTGATCGTGTACGTCGTGGGCGTGATCACGAGTCCGGACATGGCTCCGGGGTACAGCGTGACTGTCCCGGTTCCCAGGGACGTCCCGTCGGCACCGGTGAGGGTGTAGGAGTACGTTCCGGGGAGGAGGCTCAGGCTGAACGTCCCGTCCGTGATCGAGATGGTCGCGGAGTCGGCGTCGCCGGTGAGCTGGAGGGACATGACCTCCTTGTCGTAGAGGACGTCTCCGACCTGGACCTCGCCCTCCGCGGTGGAGTCGATGATGGTCACGGAGGTCGGGACGTCGTTGGCGTAGGAGTACAGCACGACGTCCCCGATGGAGACCTCGGTGTAGAAGTCGCCGCTGTCGGCGGCGGGAGTGATGACCCTGTAGACCCCGTTGGAAGACACAGTGGTCTTGGAGTAGGGGACGTAGAGGTCGTTGGTCGCGTCGTACTGGTAGACGGTGACGGTGGCACCGTCGACGGCGTTGCCGTTGGAGTCCTCGATGGTCATGCTGACGGTGGAGGACGTGCCGGTGGTTCCGGTGTACTTGAGGGTGACGATGCCGGCGAGGTAGTTGATCACTCCTCCGTCGGTGGCCTGCTTCTCCTGGGCCTCCCATCCGTCCATGTAGACCCATCCGTCGCTGCTGGACGTGGCCTCGCTGTCGGGGTTGTAGAGGACGTACCATGTCTCGACGGTGAATCCGGTCAGGCCGTATCCGGGGATCGCCTTGGCGGAATCGTCGGATCCGTCGCTGAGTGCCAGCGCGCTGAGGTAGGAGTAGGCGCTGCTGTATCCGGCGTCGTCCGCGGACAGGCCGATGAGGGACTTCCAGAGGAAGGTCTCGTACATGGCGTCCGTGTAGGTGGTGTAGCCGTAGTACGTGTTGTAGGAGTAGTACTGGGTGGCCGCTCCGTAGGAGTCCACGGAGTATCCGGCGAAGTACGCGATGGTGGAGAAGATGTCGCTGTCGCCGTAATAGAGGGCGAGCATCGAACCGTCCATCAGCACGTAGGAGATGGACTCCCCGCTGGCGCTGCAGACGTTGCTGTAGGTCTCCATGATGGCCGTGAGGTCCATGTTGGAGGTTATGTACTCCACTCCCGCGAGGTAGACGGCGGCCTCGTCGTTGAGGTCGGACCTGAGGCTTCCGTAGGTCTCGGGGTCGGACTCGATCGCCTCGAGCGCGAGGGACGGGTCGTCGATGTAGGACCTGATGACCTGGTAGACCGAGGAGTCGGTGAAGCTGCTCGCGTAGTTCACGGAGGTGTCGGACATCATGATGCGCAGGATCATGGTGGCGATGGTCCCCTCGGAGCCGTCGGACAGGTACATGTTGGCCACGGCGGTCGCACCGTTCCCGAGCGTGTCTGCCACGCTGTCGAACCCTGCCTGGTTGACGGCATCGTACGAGTAGTCGATCCAGGCGGCGATGGCACCGGTCTTGTCCTGGTCCTCATAGTAGGCCCAGACGTTCTCCAGGGGGTACGAGTCCCCGGTCTTGATCGTGTACGTGGTGTTTCCGGAGTAGAAGGCGTCGGAGTCCTGGTTGGTGGACTCCCCGGCGTCGATGGCGAAGCTGGCGTTCGGCAGGATGACCAGGAGGGCGACGACGAGCACCGACACGAAGGGCAGGGGCTTGACGAGCTTCCTGAAGCATCCGGGGAACCCGGCGGACTTGATGTTGTCGACCCAGTCCCTGAGGTCGGCGGCCCTGATGACGGTGACGATCGCGGCGGCGGAGCCGACGGCGAACACGGCGCCGATGACGGCGGCGTTGGAGTAGCTGGTCCAGGCGGCGATGAACAGGAACATGAAGACGATCACGAACAGCCTGGTGCAGGAGCGGTCCCTCCTGAGGTAGACGTAGGCCTCGTAGAGGGCCACGCAGAAGGGCAGCCACATGGTCAGCCATCCGTAGTAGGATGCGACCTCGGACAGCGAGACGCGGCTGCTGGCCAGGGCGTTCATGATGGAGTTGGAGTAGAGCGAGTTCCCGAAGAGGAAGTCGTTCAGCAGGTCGGGCACGGCCACGGCAAGCACGATGCAGAGCACGATGAACGCGATGACCAGCGCGGGGATGGTGGTCACCCAGGGCTTCTCCCTGAGGGCCAGGAACGCGAGTACGAACACGACGGAGACGACGGCGATGACGAGGGGTCCGGAGTAGACCATGTCCATCAGGCCGGCCGGCACGTAGTACGCGGCGGGGACGAGGGTCCCGATGAGGATGGCGACGGCATACCCGAGGGTGATGTCGGTGAAATCCTTGCCCCTGACGCGGCTGACCACGGCCTGGAGGACCATGGCGACCACGAGAAGGACGACCGCGATGCGGAAGCCGTTCCAGGTGAGCGCGGCGAGCATGAGGAAGATTCCCGTGAGGGCTCCGTAGACCAGCACGCCCTTCCTGGACGCGTCCTCGGCATCCGCCTTCTTCACCATCTTCACGGCGAAGTAGGCCATGAAGGCGAGGAGGAAGGTGGCCAGGGCATACTCGTTGCCGCTGGAGAAGACCGAGGTGCTGATCGGCAGGGCCAGGAACGCGAACACCAGGGCTGCCACCACACCAGTCGTCTTGTCGAACATCTCTCTGCCGATCAGGTACACCGGGATGCATGCGAGGGCCCCGAGGATGGGGTTCAGCACCGCCAGCGAGAACGATGCGGCCGTTGCGGTTCCCATCGAGCCCTGCAGGACGGAGGCCATACCGGCCGCCAGGAAGTCCATGAGGGGCGGGATGTACAGGGATCCGCCGACGGGATAGTTGACGGATGCGTCCGTGAAGGAGTACGATCCGTTGAGAAGGCTTTCGACTACATGCAGGTGGTATTGTGCACTCGAGCCGCCGGACAGGGCGAAGTCCCCGTCGGCGGAGATGCCGTAGGCGAACACGAAGCGCAGCAGGAACGCTACGATCACGATGATGCCCAGGGCGAGTGCACACCAGTGGCTTCTAAGCCACCCGTTGCCGCTGTTATCGCGGTCGGCCCCCTTCTCGGAGGGGGCGGCGGACTCTTTTCCGAATTTGCGCATTCTAATAAGTCTCCGTCTCTTTAGAATGGGCGTTCATACCCGAACTCATATAAAAAGAGTCCAGTGCCGTTATTTTAAGAAGAAACGCACGCGCATACGAGCGCGGAAGCACGCACGCATCACAGGACGGTGCGGATGTCGGCCGCGAAGGCCTCGGCGGAGGCGCGGGGATCATCGGAGCCGTAGATGGACCTGCCCACTATGGCGTAGTCCGCGCCGGCGGATATGGCGTCGGAGGCCTTTCCGCCCTGGGCGCCCACCCCCGGCGAGAGGATCTTGAACGAAGGTCCGGCGACCTCCCTGATGGCGCGGATCCTGTCGGGCCTGGTGGCTGGCGCGATGAAACCGTCCACCCCGATCTCCACCCCAAGCCTGGCCATCTCCTCCGCGTGCTTCGCTGTGAACATCAGCGCCCCGGGATGGCTCATCTCGGTGACCGCGTAGATCTCCGCGTCCCCGGCGGCGTCGACCGCCGCCTGGAGCGAGTCGTCCCCGGTGAACGCGTGGACGATGACCGCCGAAGCACCCCTGGAAACGGCGTTCTCGACGATGAGGCGGACGGTGTTGGGGATGTCGGCGACCTTGAAGTCGCAGATGACGTCGGAGAACTCGGAGAGCCTGGTGATCATGGCCGGGCCCTCGGACAGGACGAGCGGCCAGTTGATCTTCACCGCGTCGACCACGCCGGACACGGACTCCGCGATGCGGAGCGCCTTCTCCCCGTCGGTCTCGTCGAGCGCCAGAACCAGCCTGCTCTCCTTCCTCATGGATTTCCCCACGAACCCCGACACATATTAAATCATCGAACCGATGGGAACCGCATGCTCAGGAGGATGGAGTGCGGCTCTGCCCGCTGCGGCCCCGTGTCGGAGGGCTGCGTCAGGTGCATCGAGGGCTCCAAGATGGTTCTGCTCGTCACCGGGAAGTGCGGATGGGGCTGCGACTACTGCCCCGTGTCCCTCGAGAAGAAGGGTCTGGACGTCGTCTACGCGAACGAGGGCAGGGTCTTCTCGGACGAGGAGGTCATCTCCGAGGCCGAGTCCATGGATGCCAGGGGCACCGGGATAACCGGAGGCGACCCGCTGGTCAGCATGGACCGCACCCTGCACTACATCCGCCTGCTGAAGGAGAGGTTCGGGCCGGACCACCAGATCCACCTTTACACGGCGACGATGGATCCCGAGAAGGTCCGCCTCCTGGAGGAGGCCGGGCTCGACGAGATCCGCTTCCACCCCATGGAGGACAAGTGGTCGGACATGGCGTCCACGAGACTCGCGGAGATCGCCGGCCACACCCGCATGAAAGTGGGCATCGAGGTGCCCGCGCTGCCCGGGAGGGAGGCCGACCTCATCGCCATGGTGCAATATGCCAGATCCGTCGGGGTGGACTTCGTCAACCTCAACGAGCTGGAGTTCTCCGAGAGCAACTGGGACATGATGGACATCCACGGGTACTCGGTCAAGGATGACGTCTCCTCGGCCGTCGCGGGCTCCGAGGAGACCGCCATGAAGGTGCTCAAGAAGGCCCGCGGGATGGACGTCCACTTCTGCTCGTCCGCTTTCAAGGACGGGATCCAGCTCCGCAGGAGGCTCATCCGCCGCGCGATCCATATCTCGGAACCGTACCAGCAGGTCACCGAGGATGGAACACTTGTGCGCGGGTTCGTGAAGGGCGAGCCCTCCGAGGTCGCATCCGAACTGGAATCACTCGGTGTTCCCTCGGAACTCTACGTCCGCACCGAGACCGGAGCGGAGGTCGCCCCCTGGGTCCTGGAGGACATCTCGGGCAGTCTGGCTCATAAGGCGTGGCTGTCGGAGCAGTACCCGACGGCGGACGGTCTGGAAGTGGAGAGGACCCCCCTCAACCGAGGGGAGCCCTCCGAATGATTTTGGGGTTTCAATCGGGTTTCTCCCGGCGGCGGACCGCCGGGATAAGGCGGGGATTCACTCCACGCTGAGGCTCTGGATGTCGTGATGCCTGTTCACGATGTCCCTAGCCAGGCGGAGGTTCTTGCCGGCCTTGCCGATGGCGCGTCCCTTGAGCTTGGGATCGACGGTGATCGTCGCGTGGGTGATGTTCCCGCGCTGCTCGATGACGACCTTCTGGGGGCCGTAGATGTGGAACACGTTCATGACGAACTGCTCCGGATCCTCCGAGTACTCGACGACCTGGATGTTCTTCCCCGTCTTCTCCTTGAGCTTTATGACATGCTCGCCCTTCTTTCCCACAGCGATGTTGGCCTTCCCCTTCTCGACGATGAACACGAGCTTGTCCTCGGTGTCCATGCAGTCGATGGCGCTCGTCTTGGTGACGCTCTCGAAGAGGG
>JAUNYA010000142.1 GCA_030539565.1 Thermoplasmata archaeon
CCGAACCGTTGCCATGAGGCTCGACAAGCTTGATTGTGACAACCTCGTCGGTCAAAATACCGGAAACACGCACACCGCTGACCAAATCTTCGAAATCCAGCATCCATCCACACACTCGAACGAATGCCGTAGGAACTCTTTAAAGAAGTCAGTTTCCCCGGAATTATCAATAAATGTTGACTGAGCGTTCAAGACGAAACAACAACCATCTACAAGACCATTCAGTAATTTTAACTACAACCGAGAGAATGCCTGGATAGGCTTCCGGGTCGATTGCAGCCCGGTACGCGGATGGGACCTGCAAAAGGTCGCGGATTCACCGCACGATTCCGCGTGCCTGCCTTGGATGGCGGAGGGGTGCCTTTCCACCCGGACTATCCGCGGATAGCAAGCCGCCGCCCTTCGGGGGGAGGGGCGGTAAGAATTCTCAATGTCACTGTATCGAACGGATGTCGGCGACGTCCAGGATCTGCATGAGGTCCGCCTCGAGATTGTCGACCATGAGGCGCTTCTTCAGGTCGAAGGAGTCGGCGGGTTCCTCCGGTTCCCGGACGATGAGCTCCACAGAGCACACCGACGACGCGGCGATCCTCTTGGCGATGACAGCGCACATTCCCGAATCGATGGGCTGCAGCGAGACCATGACGAGGGCCTCCGTCCAGTCGCCCCTGGACGATCCGGAGACATCGACGAGGACGTTCTCGGAGGATCCGACCGCGACAGTCCCGAGAACGCCACCGAGGATGTAGACGCCCGGCGCTGCGAGGGCCCTCCAGACCTCGTCGCCGCCCTTCCTCCCGAGACCCTGGACGATCGACCTGCACTGCTCCACTGCATCACGCGGGATGCGGAAGACGACACCCATCCTGCTGGCGGACGTGTACGCGGTGACCCTGGAGGACCCCACTGTGTAGCATACGGTGGTCACAGGGATGGATTGATCGGGGATATCGGCATTGAGCATGTGTCTCGGAAAGTGTGGAAGTATTTGTCCCGATGCGTACAAAACTGTATAGACCTTGATGTAGACGGGGCCTTGCGGCCCCTGTTTTCGATGCCTTGGGCATCGTTCTCGACGATGTTCAGGTGAGGTACCTCTGCCTGAAGTCGCGGACGAATCCGCGGACTGCGCCGCCGTTCTTCTTCCGGGCCCACTCGTCCCGCATGGGGTTGCCGGTGTTGTCCGGGAGGGGGGTGAACCTCCAGGGCTCCGAGAGGACGAGGTCGATGATTATCGACCGCTCGTCATAGGACGTGTGGGGGTTGCGCATGGCCTTGTCGACGTAGCGCTGGTTGCTGCCGATCGTGTTGGACCTGGGGAGCTTGGAGCGCAGCCTGTCGGCCGTGAGGCGTCTTGCGGCCAACGCATCGCCTCCGGACTCCCCTGAGGCGCTTGGAGACGATGCCGTCGGAATCCCTCGGGATCCCTCCGGAATCGTCCTGGAAATCGCACCAGACGCACCAGCGGGAGAGCTCGTCGATGAACACGATCCAGTCCGGATAGGCGCCGATGCGGCCGACGAACGGACGGCCGTAGCCCATGATGGCGCGGTCGAGGTCGGCGTCGATTCCGTCGTCCCGCGCGATGCGGTGGTCCTCCTCGGGATGCCTGCGGGCGCCGTTGAGCTCCGCGTAGGATTCCACATCCGCGGAGATGCTGTCGGCAAGCTCGATGTCCGGGGAGAGGATCTCAGAGAGCTCGTCCAGGTCGAAGCCGGAGCCGTTCCCGTCAGGGAAGATGTCGTGGAACTCCGCGTCGGTGACGCGGGACTCCAGAGGTCCGAACACATCGGACTCGGGGCAGCAGTCGCCCAGGAGGAGCCTGGCCCTCAGGAAGGCGTAGAGCTCCGGGCAGAAGGGGTTCTCCGCGAACGGGAGGGCCTCGGTGCACCAGGCCTCCCTGATGACGTGCTCGACCTGCGTGTCGTAGGCGATGTCGTAGATCGCCTCGTTGAACACGCACCGGAGGATGTCGAACACATCCGGATCCGCGGGCTGCCCGTCGCCCATGGCGATGAAGAGCGCCGCGCGGAGATGCGCGATGAACTGCTCGGAGTCCGAGTACTGGGAGGTGTCGGACTGCTCCAGGTAGTCGTCGGTGAGGACGTCGACGCGTGCGCTGAACCTGGTGAGGCGGTCGATGTCGGCCTGGGTGGCCGACGGGATGTCGTGCTGAATCTGTGCCATTTGTATCACTGACCTGCCCCTGTTGGGGACGGGGCGGTCCCTGCGTCCTGTCTGGTGTCCTGTCGTGCGTCATGTCTGATGTCCTGCCGGATACGGCCGTCCC
>JAUNYA010000031.1 GCA_030539565.1 Thermoplasmata archaeon
CCCGTAGAGGACTTTCACCTCCAAGACTCACCTCGTGCTGGGCGCACAACTACCGGGCCCTCGGGGCCCGGCCAAAACGGTGATGCAAGAATGGAAGGATGAACCGTTCAGCCCGGATCGGTGTCGGATGAGGGTCGGACGACGGGTGTCGACGGCTCAGAGTTCCAGAATCTCCGTCCTGGCGCAGGGGACCTTCCCACGGAACGCGAGCCCTATGAGGATGACGTGGCCGGACATCCCCATGTAGTACTTCTTCTCGTGGATCTGGTCCAATGCGTCCACGGCGGACGCTTCGAGGTCGCCGTTACCGCGGTCGTCCTTGAGCTCCAATATGATGGGAACCCCTCCGGGGAAGTCGGGCGTGAGGATCAGGTCGGCCCTCCCGTTACCGGACTCCCTCTCCTGCTTCACCGTGTACCTGCCCAGCATGCCGTGGAGCAGCGCGAGGATTATGTTCTCGTAGGAGGACTCGTCCCTCAGGACGAAGTAACTGGAATTGGTCAGTATGTCGGCAATCATAGACTCTATGCCGTGCGCGTCCCCGTCCAGGACAGCGCGGGCGAACGCCGCCGCCCTCTCCCCCGACACCCTGACCCTGTCGTCCAGGAGCTTGACGATCGACATCATCACTTCGTCGTTCGGCACGGACAGTGAGAACTTGCCGTCACTCTGACGCTCGGCGTTGAGGTATCCGGTCATCGCCATGAGCGAGAACAGGCCCTCCCTCCCGGCTGAATTCAGATCCCTGTATGAGATCGATTCCTGAAGGATGCTGGTCACCGGCTTCCCGTTGACGAGGTTGGTCCTGTCGCCTATCGTGTCCAGGTCCACACGGTCGACCAGCCATTCCACGGCGAGGTTCCTGGTGTTGTTCATCCAGTAATCCTTTGGGACGAAACCGTTGTTGACGTAGTTCATAACGCTGAACGGGTTGTACACGTCGACATTGCCGAAACGGTACCCGTCGTACCACTGCCTCACCTCGCCGATGCGGTCCGACTTCCCGTAATACTCCAGAATGCCCTCGACCTCCGCCTCCGTGAACCCGAATCTCTCGTCCGACATCTCCGAGAATATGTTGTTGACCGAGAGGTTGTTGACATCCGAGAACATCTGGGCCTTCGCGATCTGCATGACGCCGGTCACATATGCGAACTGGAGGTGATTGTTGCCTTTGAGGGTCGAGGACATGAACCTTCCCAGGAATTTCACGACGGGCCCCTGGGTTGCATCGTCCCCCATGGTACGGGTGACCGAGCTGTCGTACTCGTCTATGAGGACTATGGGGCGGATCCCGTAGTGCGTCTCGAGCATTCCGCAGAGGAATTTGATGCTGTCCTCCATCGTGGATTCGAGCGGCCTGCGGCTCAGGATCTCCCTGATTATGCTCTTGTCCGAGTCCGAGAGCCTGTCCGATTGGAGCAGATGCTCGAACCTCTTGTATCCCAGGTACAGGGCGTTGGCGAACTTCCCGAGGAAGTGGTCGTATCCGGAACCCGCGTCGGCCAGGGACTTGAGGTCCAGCGTCACCACGGGGAACGCATTCCTGTACCGGCTGTATTCGGGATGCTCGGAGATCTCGAGCCCGTCGAACCAACTGTTGTCCTTGAACTCGATGTTGAAGAAGGCATCCAGCATCGAGATGTTGGTCGACTTGCCGAACCGACGGGGGCGCGTGAACAGATAGACATCTTCGGCATTCCGATCCAGGATGTCCTTGATGAGCAGAGACTTGTCCACGTAGTAGTAGCCTCCCTCTCTGAGACGTGCGAACGTCAGACCGCCTGTGTCGATCTTCTTCCTCTCGCCCATGTTCACCGTAACGCACGAAGCAGTGATAAACCTGTCCGATTAACGAACGATTGTTGAAGAAAGTAAGTGGTCCCCTTGAGATTCGAACTCAAGACCTCCCGGTTATCAGCCGGGCGCTCCAACCAGGCTAAGCTAGGGGACCGCAAACCCCAGGATATAGAGCTACCATATAAACCTTATCTCTACCTAGATTGCCCGCTGGCACCCCCTCTTTATCTACGCGCAACCCAATCGCCCGCGCATGGAAGAGGGCACGTTCAGGGAGGGCAACCCGCTGCTCCCCCGTCAGCTCACGTACGTCCTGGCCGCGGTCCTGGTGGCGACGCTCGCGTGCATGGTCTACATGGAGCTCTGCACGGACGCGCCCATGCCGTCCTGGACCGTCCCGCTGTCCGCCGTCATCTTCGCCGTCGTGATCGTCCTCGCGCTGGTCGCCAGGCTCGAGGTGGAGGCGTCCCCGGAGGGGCTCAGGGTGACCTATCTGTTCAAGGAGAGGACCTACCCCCGCGACGAGATCCTGGACAAGCGCGTCGGCGACATCGACCGGATAAAGAACTACGGCAACTGGAACCTGAAGGGCGTGAAGCACAGGCTGTTCTCCCGCGTCGGCGAGGACGGCGGCGTCGCCGTCAAGCTCAAGGGCAAGAGGGTCGTGGTCGTGTCGTCCGCGGACCCGGAGGCCCTGTTCGCCTGCGTGCCCCTCGAGATAAGGGAGGATGAGCGAGATGCCCAACGTGACGTTCCACTGGATGAGGATCCAGACGTTCTGCTACGCGACCGAGAGGAAGGAGCTCCTGGAGGAGACCATGGAGACCCTGCTCGGGGACGCCGACGAGTACTCGGAGGACGAGTCGGTCGGCGAGCACGGCAACACTATGACGATCCTCGAAGCCAGGCTCACCCACCAGAGGCAGTACAGGAGGCTGTTCTCCAACCTGGGCCCGGAGGTCCGCGCGTGGATCCTCGGGGACCTGGACAACCGCCTCGACGAGGACTGCGTGTTCTACATGAGGCTGGACAAGCAGAAGGCGGTGCAGGGCTCCTACGAGCCCGCGCACCACGGCGACGTGATCGCCATAACCGGCAAGGTGCAGGCGCACCCCGCCAGGAAGGAGGTTGCCGCCAGGGTCCTCTCGGAGTTCCTGGCGGATTTGGATCACTCCCCGGAGCCCTCCGCGGACTCCCCGGAGTGAGCCTCCTGCCTCTTGAAGAAAACGCACTCGACCGCCCTGCGGCCCTTCACCGACTTCACGGTGATGTCGACGCCGCCGACGTGCACGGTGTCCCCGCGGACGGGGGCCCTGTTGAGCCTGTAGAAGACGTACCCCATCACGGAGTAGTCCTCGTACTCGCCGGGGTCGAAGTCGCCTCCGACCTTCTCCATGGCGTCGTAGATGTTGGCGGTGCCCTTGACGAGCCAGGAGCCGTCCTGCTGGGGGGAGACGTCCGGCTGGATGTCGTCGCTCTCGTCCCATATGTCGCCCACGAGCTCCTCCAGGATGTCCTCCAGGGTGACTATCCCCATCGTCCCGCCGTACGAGTCGAGGACGACGGCGATGTGGACCTTGGTCTTCTGGAAGTCGTTGAAGATCGCGGCGATGCTCATCGTCTCCGGGACGTACTTCACCGGCTTGGCGATGTCCTTCACGGCGAAGTCCTCGTTGTTGAAGCTGCGGGAGTAGAACTCCTTGGCGTAGACCACGCCGACGATGTTGTCGATGCTGCCGTCGAACACGGGGACCCTGGAGAAGCCGGTGTCGGAGAAGATCCTCCCGGCCTCCTGCACGGTCGACCTGACGTCCATGGCGACTACGTCCATCCTCGGCACGTACACCTCTGACACGGGGGTGTCGTCGAAGCGGATGGCGGACTTGATCAGCTCGCCCTCCACCTTCTCGATGACGCCGTCGTCCTGGATCTCGTCGATCATGACCTCGAGCTCGTCCTCGGTCATGGTGACGGCCTCCTCGCCCCCGGCCCTCTTGCCGATGAACGCGGTGAGCTTACCGAACAGCCAGGACAGGGGGGTGAATACGACCTCGATGGCGTAGACCACGCCGACGATCTTCAGGACGTACTTCTCGGGGTGCCTCTTGGCCAGCGTCTTGGGCGTGATCTCCCCGAACGTCAGGACCAGCAGGGTCATGACGACGGTGGACGCCACGGATCCTGTGGCCTCGCCGAGGAGCACGGCGAACACCAGGGTCGCGAGGGTGGTCGCGGCGATGTTGACCAGGTTGTTCCCGATGAGGATTGTCGTCAGGAACTTGTCGTAGTTCTCCAGGATCATGACGGCCTTCTCGGCCTTCTTGTCCCCGTCCTTGGCCATCTTCTTGAGACGAACCTGGCTGGCGCTCGTGAAGGCGGTCTCGGACATGGAGAAGAAGGCAGAGCAGACTAGTAGCAGTGCGATGATAACTATGTACGCGATGGTCAGAGGGTCCACTTGTCAACACACTCCGACGGCGATATTTTTCGAACCAATTCCATCAATCCGTGAATCACAATTCCGTCTAACAGGGATATAAGGATTGCCATTGTACCATCCGACAACTCGCGGAATCGATTCGCCCGTCCCCTCTAATAAATATTTTAAATTAAAGCAAACATCCGCGGCGCGGTAGAAAATGCCCGAGATTGTTTACGAGATTGTGGAGAAGATAGCCGTCCTCTCCGAGTCCTCCAAAGGATGGACAAAGGAACTAAACATGATCAGCTGGAACGAGAGGGACCCCAAGTACGATATCAGGGAGTGGTCCCCCGACCACGAGAAGATGGGCAAGGGCATCACCCTCTCCGAGGAGGAGGCCGCCGTCCTGAAGAAGGCCCTCGACACGAGGGACCTCTGACAAACCCCGGTGCCGGGGCGCCGCTTATGGCCGTGACCAACGTCGACTACCTCGAGAGGTTCCTCGGGGACGTGGACAAGGTCACAGCCGGGCACCCCGGCGCGATTTCCGAGGACAGGTGGCTGTCCAACAACTACGACTCCGGCAAGCTGAGGCTGATCCTCCCGTATCTGGAGTTCGACGATCCGAGGGTGCGCGCGGAGACCGTCACGCTCCTGGGCAACGTGCGCGAGCGCGGGGCCATGGAGAGGATATCGAGGATGAAGGGCAGGGACGACGACTCCGTCACCATGGCCTGCCTCGGATACCTCACGCTGCTGAACGAGGACGACGAGGCGATCCCCGGGCTGCTCGACGTGATGGAGCACACCCGCGGCTCGGAGTTCAGCCAGGCCGCCAGGCGCATGGCCGCCGTGGCCCGCACCGAGGACCTCCCCCGCGTGAGGAAGATCTACGGGCAAGTCGGCGGGACCATGAGGGACGAGACCCGGCAGATCCTCGACCGCATCATAGCCAGGGATCCTGAACTGGCGCCGAAGAAGGACCTTATCCTCAGCATCCCGGTCTACCCCGACGAGGCCAGGTTCGAATCGTTCCTGGACAGCTCGATCGAGTACCTCGACGTGCGCTACAGGGAGAACGTGCTGCCCCGCGAATCCATCTCCGCCGCGACGTTCAACAACGTTGCCCGCGCTATCCGCAAGATGCGCACCCGCCTGTACAACGAGGCGGACAACCTGCAGTACTACGGACCCGACAAGGAGGACCGCTTCCGCGAGCTCTCCGACCTCGTGAGATGGGCCAACTCCGACCTCGCCGGGAAGACCGTGATCCAGGAGGACCGCGCCCCGGCCAGGGCCTGCCCCAGATGCGGCAACATGCTGGTATGCTACAAGGGGATGTGGGTCTGCCCAGACTGCGGCGGGAACCTGTGACCAATCTGCCCCCTATTTAAATAGGGGAAGGGGGATTGGGGCTGAGAGGCATTCGGGTAACCTCCACTCCGCCGGGAGCGGGAGATTTATTTGGGATACCTTGAACATCAAGGAGAAATGGAAATGGCATACGGAGGTTACAGGGACAGGGACAACGACAGGCCCAGGGAGTTCTTCAAAGCGACCTGCTCGGACTGCGGCAAGGAGTGCGAGGTCCCGTTCAAGCCCACCCAGGGAAGGCCCGTCTACTGCAGGGACTGCTTCAGGAAGCACCAGCCCGCCGACAGGAGCAGGTACTGAACTTCCTTCGCGACCCCCTCGGGGGTCGGAAAAACACCTTCAACCCCCCTATTTCTTCAATAATCCGGATTCCGGGATCGCTGCTTCTTCGGCTTCCTGGACGACATCATGTGGTTGTAGTCGTACAGTCCCATGAACTTCAGGATCGAGAGGCAGACGACCATCACGATCATGCATGCCAGGAGGAGGACCACGCCAATCGCGGTGTGATCCATCATGGCGAGACCGAGGCCGAGGCAGGCGCCCATGGCCGCGACGTAGAACAGGAGGCGGCTCAGCTTCCTGGTGCGGACGGCGTCCATCGCTGGATCCTGTCCCCGGATGTGTAGGAGGCGCTCTCGTCCCAGACCTGCACGGACTGGAACACCCAGAGCGCGGATGCGTGCATGCCCTTCTTCCCGAGCAGCTCGTTCATCCTGTCCAGGTCCGGGCCCTCGGTGACGTGGCCGACGACGTCGGCCCTCAGCGAGTAGCCGTCCTTGCCCATCCACACGAGGAATTCGGCCCTGGGGCACTCCTCCAGGTACTTGGAGGAGCGGTACATGAACGCCTCGCCCACGCAGATCCTGCCGTCCTCGTCGGCGATGAGCGCCCCGAGGACGATGGAATGGGGGTAGCCGTCGGTGGAGACCATCGACAGCACCTTGCTGCTGTCAGGGTGCCTGAGGAGCCTCAGGACCTGCGGCGGGATGGGCTGGGGAGACATCACTCCTCGCTAGCCCTCTTGCGGTTGACGATGGCCATGATGGCGTAGTAGATCGCGCTGACGGCGATGACGGCTGCGAACATGTCGAATGTGACGTCCATGCGGCGTAATCCCCCTTGCCGTAGATAAAACCGACTGGCAGGTCCTTCACTGAGGCTGGACGACCACCGGCCTCAGGTGCTGGACCACCAGCTTCAGCTTGCCGTCCTCGTAGTACGGGATGGTCGAGCAGTCGCACGTCACGTTGGTCCCGGGAATGATCCTCCTCCTGACCGCGTTGGACGGGCTGCCCACGTTCGTCACGTTGACGGTACAGTCGTTGCACGAGACCGTGTTCCCGAACAGGGAGTAGCACTTGCTGCCTATGACCGCATCGGAAGGCTTACCGAAGGCCTTCTCCGCCGCCCTGTTCATCCAGATGATCGTGTGCTGCGAGTCGTGGATAATTATGATGTCGTCCACGGCGTCCATGATCATGTTCATGAGCTTCTCGGTGTAAAGCTCCTGCCTGCTCACTTCTGATTCCATAAGCTGCCCCGTGCGCTGGATAGGGGGTCCGTGCGTAAATAACCGCGCCAGGACGGGGCGGCGCTCAACCCCTGTGAACCCCTCCTCTGCTCCAATCGCCATATTCGCAACATAGTCCTACGGAATTCGTAGCCGGAACGGCTGTTTCCTGAGGAATTTTCAGCGGATTGGGCGCACATCGAACGGCCGAAACTGGCGGTTTTTTATAGGCCTAATTATTTCGGAGGCCCCAATGAGCTACGACGTCGTCATTATAGGGGCCGGATGCGCCGGCCTCACAGCCGGGATTTACGCAAGGTCCAAACTGATGAAGACCCTGATCCTGGACTCCGGACGCGTCGGCGGCCAGCTCGTCAGCCTGTATCCCGAGAAGGGCATCCACAACTACCCCGGATTCGAGACCATCCAGGCCAGGAAGCTGTCCGACAAGCTCTACGCGCAGGCCGAGTCGTCCGAGTGCGAGATCCATGAGAACGAGAAGGTCATCGACATCCTCAACGGCGACGAGGAGCTCGTGGTCACCACGCCCCAGGGCGAGTACCACACCAAGTCGGTCATCGTGGCGATCGGCATGGGTAGCTTCAAGCCCAAGAAGATGGGATGCCCCGGCGAGGACGAGCTCTACGGCAAGGGCGTGACCTACATCCTCCCCGTGAAGGAGGAGCTGGTCGGCAAGAAGGTCACCATGTTCGGCGGCGGCAACAGCGCCATCGACATGGCGCTCATAGCCGACTCCGTGACGGACACCACCATCGTCCACAGGAGGCCCGAGTTCAGGGCCGACGAGTCCACGGTCAACCACCTCAAGGAGAGCAACATCACCGCGATCATGAACGCGAACCTGGTGTCCATCAACGGCACCGACCGCGTCGAGTCCGTGACGCTCTCCGTCGACGGCGAGGAGAGGATCGTGCCCACGGACCTCGCGGTCATCAACATCGGGATCTCGGCGGACCTGGAGGACCTGAAGGTCTGGAACCTCGACCTCAACCAGGACGGGCTCATCAAGGTGGACTTCGACATGACCACCAGCCGCCCCGGCATCTTCGCCTGCGGGGACGTGGTCAGCTACCCCGGCAAGTTCAAGCAGATCACGACCGCCATGGGCGAGGCGACCACCGCGGTGCTCATGGCCCACAGGTTCGTGAAGAAGCCCTACTGGTCCTGAACCGGTAGAAGGGGTAATCCGGCGGCGTCCGCCGCCTGTTTCTGAGGTTTCAATCGACGATGGCGCATGCGGGGCACTCGTCCACGCACGCTCCGCACTCGACGCAGCTGTCCTGCAGGATGACCGCGACGCTCTCTATGAGTATGGCGTCCTGGGGGCAGACATCCGCGCAGGCGCCGCACGCGACGCACTCGCTCTCTTTGACTGTGGGCATCTTAATACCTCTGGGCTCAAAATCACGGTCATCTGTTGATATACGTTGCCTTCACCGCTTCCGGGGAACGGCAGCATTATCCCGATGCTCCCGTTACGGGAAGGCGTGAAGAACGGGATTCTCGCGGCCGAGGGCATCATCTCGGACAGGTACGGCCGCAGGCGCGGCTGGGTGACCGCCGAGGACGGCGTCGTCACCGGCATGGGGGACGGGGACTGCCCCACGGACCCGGACGTGACGGGCTTCATCCTCGCGGACACGCTGAACATGCACACCCACTGCGCGGACTACGGCCTGAAGGTCCCGGAGGGCATGTCCCTGGAGGAGCTCGTGGCCCCTCCGGACGGCCTGAAGCACAGGTACCTGAGGGAGACCCCCGCCGACGTGCTCGGCGGGAGCATGGAGCGCTTCTCGTCCGATTCCCGCTCGTTCGGGAGCACGTCGTTCGTGGACTTCCGCGAAGGGGGCGTCGGGGGATGCAGGCTCCTCAGGTCCCGCTGCCCCGACGCGGTCATCCTCGGCAGGCCCGTATCCCCGGAGTTCGATCCCGAGGAGGTGTCCGCCATCCTCGACGTGGCCGACGGCATAGGGATCTCGAGCGTCTCCGACATGGACCCCGCGTACATCGAGCAGGTCGCCGACGCGGTCAGGGAGAGGAGGATGGTCTTCGCGATACACGTCAGCGAGCGGGTCCGCGAGGACATCGACTTCGTCCTGTCCCTGGACCCGGCGTTCGTCGTCCACATGTGCGAGGCCACCGAGGACGACATGGGCAAGTGCGCCGAGGCCGAGGTGCCCGTTGTTGTCTGCCCCACGTCCAACCTGTACTTCGGCAGGAGGCCGCCGATCGCCCTCGCGCAGGCGTGCGGCGTGGATCTGGCACTGGGCACGGACAACGGGATGCTGTGCCGTCCGGACATGGTCGCCGAGGCCGCGGTGTTCGCGGAGGAGGCGGAGAGGCAGGGCGGGGACCCCTCCGATTCGCTTCGCGCGCTCGCGCGCCTAAGTAGGAAGATATTAAATGCCGTCAAATCCAATCATGTGGCAGCATTTCCGGGACCCGTGGCGGTCCTCCCCGCGCCCGATCTGGACGCGGTCGGGGCCGTGCGCAACGGAGCCGAACGGATAATACTGGAACAGCAACGGAGGATCTGAATCATGTCGTTCAAGAACATACTCGTACCGACAGACGGCAGCGAATACACCAAGGAGGCCGTGAGGAGGGCCATGGAGCTTGCCAAGCTCGTCGGAGGGAAGGTCACGGCCCTCTACGTCCTGGACCAGACCATTCTCACCAACATGCCCATGGACACCGCCGTCATGAACGTCTACAACACCCTCGAGAAGGAGGGGAAGGACGCCGTCGACTTCGTCAGGGACCTGGGAGCCCAGGAGGGCGTCGAGGTCGAGCTCTCGATCAAGGAGGGCACCCCCGTCAAGGTCATCCTCGACGAGTCCCCCAACTACGACATCATCGTCATGGGGACCCTCGGCAGGACCGGCATGTCCAAGCTCCTGATGGGGAGCGTCGCCGAGAGGGTCGTCAGGGCCTCGCTCTGCCCCGTGATGGTCGTCAGGTCTCCGGAGGCTTCGAACTAAATGAGCGGCACCGTAGCAGACGTGATGACCGCGGCCCCCATCGTGGTGGAGGTCCCGGGGTCCCGCACGGACGCCATCAACATAATGGTCCGCAACGGACTCACCGGACTCCCGGTCATCCGCGCCTCCGACGGCAAGCTCGTCGGCATCGTCTCCAGGAGGGACGTCTTCAGGAACTTCGAGGAGGAGCAGCTCTCCCTCGTCATGAAGAAGAAGTGCATCACGATCTCCCCGGACGCCACCGTCGAGGAGGCGGCCGAGATCTTCAGCGCCAAGAGGATCCACAGGCTCCCCGTGGTGGACGACGGCATGCTCATCGGCATCGTAACCCCCACCGACCTGCTCAAGATCGTCAGGGACATGAAGACCCCGCTGGTCGCCGAGGACGTGATCCGCACCACCTGCGTCACCGCCTGGGAGGGCGAGCCCCTCGCGTACACGATCTCCGCGATGAGGGTCAGCGACGTGGCCGCCGTGCCCGTCCTGGACTCCCACGGCAAGTTCGTCGGCATCCTGACGGACAGGGACCTGTTCAGCGACCAGTCCAAGGACACCGAGCTCCTCAAGGAGCTGGGCATCGCCGACGTCGGCAACATGGCCGGCGCCAGGAACGTGCTGCCCCTGTTCTACTCCGCCACCGACAAGTACCAGAGCGACAACAGGCCGGTCAGCGACGTCATGGTCAAGAACCCGTACTCGGTCTTCAAGAAGACCAACGTGTCCGAGGTCGCCAGGGCCATGATCTCCAACGACTACGGCCAGGTCCCGGTGCACGGCAACAAGGACGAGCTCCTGGGCATGATTTATGATGTGGATGTCCTTTGCGCGATCACGGGATCCAAATGAGTGACAACGCCGATTCAGCCGCGAACGCCGCGGACCTGATGTCGCTGTGCAAGCGCCGCGGGTTCATCTGGCCCTCCTTCGAGATCTACGGAGGGGTCGCCGGGATGTACGACTACGGCCCCCTGGGATGCTCCCTGAGGAACAACATAGTGGACGTCTGGCGCTCCATATACAAAGGGCGCGAGGGCTTCATAGAGATCGACTCCGAGACCGTCAACCCCCGCGAGGTCTTCAAGGCCTCCGGCCACGTGGACGAGTTCTCCGACTACATCACGTACTGCACCCAGTGCCAATCCCCCTTCAGGGCGGACCACCTGGTCAAGGAGTTCTTCGAGAACGCCGACGTCCTGACGCCGAAGGAGCTGGAGCAGGCCTTCGTCGACCATGACGTCAAATGCCCGGAGTGCGGGGGAGACCTCGGCCCCGTGGACGAGTTCAACCTGATGTTCAAGACGAACATCGGGCCGGGCTCCAACCGCGTGGGCTACATGAGGCCCGAGACCGCCCAGGGCATATTCGTGAACTACCAGAACCTCTACCGCTACAACAGGGAGAAGATGCCCATGGGCGTCATCCAGACCGGCAGGGGCTACCGCAACGAGATCGCGCCCCGCCAGGGCATGATCCGCATGAGGGAGTTCAACATGATGGAGGTCGAGCTCTTCGTGGACCCGGACGACAAGGACTGGCCCAGGTTCCACGAGATCGAGAACGAGACCATCGACCTCGTTCCGAACACCGGCGTCGGCATGATCACCACCACCGTCGGAAAAGCTGTGGAGGACGGCATCATCGCCAACCGCGTGCTGGCATACTTCGTCTACACCACCAGGCAGCTCCTGGTCAAGCTCGGGGTGGACCCCGCCAGGCTCAGGTTCAGGCAGCACGACAGGGACGAGATGGCCCACTACGCGGCGGACTGCTGGGACGCCGAGGCGCTCCTGTCCTACGGATGGACGGAGATCACCGGCATCGCCGACAGGGGCTGCTGGGACCTCTCCAGGCACGCGGAGTACTCCGGCGCCGACCTCACCCACTTCCGCAGGTTCGACGAGCCCAAGGAGATGGAGGTCGAGAAGGTCAGGGCCAAGCACAAGGCCCTCGGGCCCGAGTTCAAGGGCAAGGCCAAGGACATCGCCGCCGCAATGGAGTCCAAGACCCCCGCCGACGTGAAGGACGGGAAGCTCACCGTGAACGTCGACGGGGAGGACATCGTCCTCGACGACAGGTTCTTCGAGGTCGCCACCGTGAAGGAGAAGGTCGCCGGGGACCGCGTCGTCCCCCACGTCATCGAGCCCTCCCACGGGCTGGACAGGATCTTCTACACCGTGCTGGAGCACGCATTCTCCCACGACGAGAAGGAGGACTACACCGTCCTCAGGCTCAAGCCCGCCGTCGCCCCGATCAAGGTCGGCGTCTTCCCGCTGATGGAGAAGGACGGCCTGGACGACATGGCCCGCAGGATCTACGAGGGCGTCCACTCGCACCGCGTGGAGGCCTACTACGACGGGTCCGGCACCATCGGCAAGAGGTACGCCCGCATGGACGAGGTCGGGACCCCCTGGTGCATCACCGTCGACTACGACTCCCTTCCCGGAGGGGAGCACGAAGGCACCGTCACCATCAGGGACAGGGACTCCAAGGAGCAGAAGCGCATTCCCGCGGGCGATGTGCCCGCGATCATCGACCGGCTCATCGCCGGGACTCCATTCGCGGACCTTTGAGGTATTTAATACCTCACGTTCCGCGACAAACCCCTTACCATTTTTCGTACCCGGCTACCAGGATTCTGGAGAATCCTGCCAGACATTCGACGGATTCCGCAGTTTCGATGGAATGTGTTATATCCGTTGTAGGTGGATTGGACATCCAGAGGTGTATTATGGGAGTAAAAGACCTAGAAGACCTGAAGAAGCTGGCGATGCTGAGATCCCAAATCGACGGGGTCTCCGTTCAATCAGTCACGTCGGCCGAATTCCCCACCGTCTCCTCGGACGACCGCATCGCGGACGTCCTCGCGACCATGAAGGAGACGAAATACCAGGATGTCCCGGTCGTCGACGGAGGGGAGTACCAGGGCATGGTCAGCTACGCGTCCATCCTGAGGAAGAAGAGCGTCACGCTGGATGCCAAGGTCAAGGGTCTTGTCAGGGGCCTCCCCACGGTGACTCCGGACATGGAGATCACCAAGATCGCCGAGATGATGGTCTCGACCAATTGCAGGCAGCTCCCGATCGTCAACGGCAAGAAGGTCGTCGGCGTGGTCCAGAGGAACAAGCTGATCGAGGTCGTCAGGAACATCAAGGCCCTGAAGGAGATCAAGGTCTGGGAG
>JAUNYA010000143.1 GCA_030539565.1 Thermoplasmata archaeon
ATTTGTACTCTGTCTGGCATATACCGTCATGGAGAGGAAGGCCTACAAGAAGCTCCTGGAGTGGAAGAATTCCGCCCGCCGCATGCCTCTGGTGATATGCGGGGTCAGGCAGTGCGGCAAGACCTACCTCATGCAGCAGTTCGGCGAGGAGAACTACGATCACGTTGCGTATCTCGACTTCTCCGAGAATCCCGAGCTCGGAAGGCTGTTCGCAGGGAGGCTGATCCCCGAGCGCCTGATAAGGCAGCTCACGCTGATAACGGGCGTACCCATCCTCCCCGGCAAGACCCTGATAATCTTCGACGAGGTTCAGGAGTGCAAGAGGGCACTGACATCGCTGAAATACTTCTACCAGGACGCGCCGGAATACCACCTAATGTGCGCAGGCTCCCTCCTCGGCGTCCACCTTCGCTCCCGCAGGCCCAAGAAGGGAGCCCCGTCCGAGTCCCTGCCACTCGGGAAGGTGGACTTCATCGACATGTATCCCCTCGACTTCGAAGAGTTCCTCCTAGCCACCGGCTGCAAAAGGTTCCGCGACGAGGCGATGGAGATTCCGCCCGGAGAGCCTGTCCCCGAGTACATCTCGTCGGTTCTCAAAGACAGTCTGGACGCATACATGGTCATCGGAGGGATGCCCGCGGCCGTGGAGGTATGGGCGGAGACCGGCGACATCTCCGAGGTGCAGAGGATCCAGCACTCGATCCTCAGGTTCTACAGGGGGGACCTGGACAAGCACCCGGTCGACAACATGGGCACGCTCCAGAAGGTCTGGGACGAGATCCCCCGCCAGCTGGCCAAGGACGGCAGCCGCTTCATATTCGGCCATGCGGTCAAGGGTGCGACCGCCGAGAGGCTCGACCAGGCGGTGAGATGGCTGGAGAACGCCGGGATGGCGTACAGGATCTTCCAGATCGACAAACCGTCCATCCCCATGTCGATGTACGAGGAGGGCTTCTACAAGCTTTACATGTCCGACATAGGGCTGTTCAGACTTCTGTCGGGAGCCCCCACCTCGTTCCTGAACACCCCTCCGGAGCAGTACAAGGACTTCAAGGGAGCGATCGCCGAGAACATGGTCCTCCAGCAGATGATGCTCCAGCTGCCGTTCGCACCGTGCTATTGGCGCTCGGGTGCCACCGCCGAGGTCGATTTCGTGGCGCCGCTGTTCTACGAGCCCGTGCCCATAGAGGTGAAATCCGGCTCGGCCAAGTCATCGAAGAGCCTGAAGGTCTACCGCGAGAAGTACAGCCCCCGCGTGGCCGTGAAGACGTCCATGGATCCGGATGTCTCGGTAGGGCCGGTGGTGCACATACCCCTCTACCTGGTATGGCGCCTCCCCGAGTTCGTCCATGCGGCCCTCACGGCCACCGGATGGACGGATCCGGATGAGGACTTCGAATCCAGGCACCGCCCCCTGTCCCTGGATCCGGAAGAGGATCCGGGGCCGGAATCGGATGCCTGACGGGACCGAAAAATTGGAGAAAGTAGTTTCCACACTACTTTCTCCAATGGAGAAACTAGTTTTTTCACTACTTTCTCCAAGAATCGCGGAATAGCAAGCGTCAGTTCGGCGATCGCTCGCGCTTCCTCGCGAATATCAGGTATCCGGTGTGCCCCAGGGTGTCGAAGGACGGGCGGACGCCGCCGGGATGGACCTCCAGGAACCTCTGGATGTTCTCCAGCGCGCGCACGTCCGAGTAGCCCGCCTCCCTGAGGGCGGTGACGGTGCTCTCGACCTGGTTCATGTTGGGGACGTAGGCGCACAGCCTGCCGCCGGACCTCAGGCACCCGCCCAGGTTGGCCAGGGCGAGCCAGGGGTCGGGCATGTCCATGATGAGGGCGTCTGCCTGCCAGTCGACCGAGGGCTTGGCCTCGCGGGCGTCGCCGATAGTGTAGGACCAGTACGCGTCCAGACCGGTGCGGGAGACGTTCCTCTCGGCCCTCTTAGCGTTCTCCTCCTTGAGCTCCAGCGTGTGGACGCATCCCGTGGGGGCGACAGAAGTGAGCAGCGCGGTGGTCAGCCCGCCGGAGCCGGCGCCGACCTCCAGGATCCTGTCGCCGGCCTTGACGTCGCAGTGCACCAGGATGGTGGCCGCGTCCTTGGGCGAGATGATCTGCGCCCCGCGCTCCAGGGATCCGATGAGGTCCAGCATGCCCGGGCGGTACGCCGTGTACGCCTTCCCGACGATGGTGACGGTCGAGCCGTCGTCCAGGTCCCTCAGCTTGGAGCCGTCCACGGCCCCCAGGCCCTGGACCTTCACCATGCCGAAGGA
>JAUNYA010000144.1:0-284 GCA_030539565.1 Thermoplasmata archaeon
GGCCTCTGCTTTTGCAGAAGCTGCTTATTTTCATCTGCGCTAGATTCGGATGGCGTGTTCCGTTATCAAGCAGATCTGCGTCAATCATCCCGATTGACAATGTCTTTTTCATTATCTAGCACCATTATATTCAACTCGATCGCAGTAATTATGTGTCTCGAGTGCAGAGTTCGAGTGTCATTTTTCGTTATATAACTCTTATCCAACGGATTTGGTCGGTATCGTGCCAGCTTTCGAAATTTGAAATTTAATTACTATGAAAGGCTTGTATTACCGATTTTTTT
>JAUNYA010000144.1:294-2255 GCA_030539565.1 Thermoplasmata archaeon
TCCCAAAGCGGATTTCACTGATGCAATCTGGCTGTTGAGCTTGGTAATGGATATCTGTCCCGCCAGATAGGTCTGTGAATTGCAGAATGTCCGCGCCCCCTCCCCCTTCCGGAGGAGGGGCGCGTAAACAGTTTCAGAACTCCCTCTTGGAGAACTTGATCCACGCGATGACCGTGGTCACGATGCCCCAGGCGAGCATCACGAGCCCGGACTTCACGGTGTCCGCGGCCTTGACCATGTAGGCGGACATGTCCATGCCCATCTGCTCGCCCATCTGCACGTACATGGCGTTCATCGAGTCGATGTACTCCGGGATGGAGGACATGATCGACTCCGCGGCCGTGTCCAGCATGAACCAGGTGTCGATCCCGGCGGCCGACAGCGCGGTCGTCACGATGGAGATCAGCAGCACCACGGTGATGAACGTGATGACGGCGGCGTTCCCGGCCTTCTTCGAGAACGAGCTGATCATTATCGCTATGCCGGACACCGCGAACATGTACGCCAGGGCCATCGCCAGCGACGGGAGGAACGACGACACCAGGTCGCCGGACACCAGGAACGCCACGAGGGCGCCGATCAGGTAGTACGCGACTATCACGATGGCTTCCATCACAAGGCAGGCGAGGAACTTCCCCACGAAGATGGATATCTTCCTTATCGGCCTGGTGAACAGGATCAGCGCCGTGCGCTCCTCGAACTCCGACACAATCGTGTTGGAAGCGAACAGCGTCGCCGCGAGTATCGCCATGAACGCGGCGAACATCACGTAGGTGTAGAACACGCCCCCGGCGGAGCCGGACAGCCCGTCCCCGACGATGTACGGCAGGAACGTGACCAGCGCCAGCGATATCACCACGAGCGCGACGTAGACCGAGAACTTCTTCGAGCTGATGAACTTGCGGACCTCGTTCTTCGCGACCACGATCATCTGGCGGATGTCATCCGAATCGATCATCGCCATCACCTCGACTCCTTGATGAGGTCCAGGTACCTGGACTCCAGGCTGTCGCCCTCGGCGAGCGAGTACGCGCCGATGCCCAATGCGCTGACGTCGGAGAACAGCTCCGACCTCTTCCTCTGCGAGGTGTCGAAGTGCACCATGATCTCGTTCCCGCTGCGCTCGGCGGAGACCACCGCGGGTATCGAAGCCACCTTCTCCACCATCGCCTCGTCCGGGACGCCCTCGACGCGGATCATCATCGTCTCGACGCCGGCAATCGCCGTCACCGCGGAGATGTCGTCGTGGACCAGCAGCCTCCCGTGGTTGATCATCGCCACCCTGTCGCACAGGTCCTCGACCTCGTGCAGTATGTGCGAGGACATCACGATCGTGAGGTCCGATGTGTCGTTCCTCAGGTTCTTGAGGATCTCCCTCATCTCCGCCATCCCCCTCGGGTCGAGACCCGACGTGGGCTCGTCCAGGATGATCACGCGGGGATCGTCCAGCAGGGCCTGCCCTATGGCGATCCTCTGGCGCATCCCCTTCGAGAAGGTCCCCAGCCTCTTGTCGCCCCAGTCGGTCATCTTCACGAGTTCCAGGATCCTGTCCGTCTCGGAGGATACCGTCTCCGACGACATCCCCACGATCCCGCCGATGTACTCGAACGTCTCCCTCGGCGTGAGGTACCCGTAGAACTCCGGCGTCTCTATCACGGTGCCCACGCCCTCCAGGGCCCCCTTGGGGTCCTCCGACACGTCGATGCCGTTGATGTACGCGTGTCCCGAGGTGGGATTGATCAGGTGCGTGAGTATCTTCAGCGTGGTGCTCTTCCCGGCGCCGTTCGGGCCGAGCAGGCCGGTGAAGCTGTTCCTCTTGATGGAGAGGCTCAGGTCGTCCACCGCCACGAAGTCGCGGTACTCCTTCCGGAGCGACGCGAGCTCGATAGGATTGCTGTCTGACATCTTGGAAACATCCCTCCTTGTTTTCCGTCGGTCACATCTTTCGATAATTATTTAAC
>JAUNYA010000032.1 GCA_030539565.1 Thermoplasmata archaeon
CCGACGAGACCGTCAAGAAGGCGGTCATCAAGTTCGCACTCGACAACATCTCCGGCGCCCCCGTGGTGGACAACAGGAACCACCTTCTGGGCATCCTGAGCGAGAACGACATCCTGAACCTCATCATGGACTACCAGACCAAGCTGGACAGGGACAAGGCGGACACGGAGATGCTCTCCCACTCCATGGACTCCTCCAGCGAGACCGACGAGAGGCTCAAGGCCATCTCCGAGGAGATCTCCAACAAGCTGGTGTCCGAGGTCATGACCCGCACCGTCCTCACCACCACCCCGGACGCGTCCATCATGGAGGTCCTGAGGTCGATGATCGAGATGAAGGTCAACCGCCTCCCGGTCGTGGAGAAGGGCGTCCTCGTCGGCATCATCACCAGGGGAGACATCATCTTCGCCCTCTACAAGAAGAAGGTCTGAGGCCGGATGCTGGAGGTACACGTCCTCGCCAGCGGCAGCGACGGCAACTGCACCGTCATCGAGAGCGACGGCGAGGCCATAATGATCGACGCCGGGATCAGCTGCAAGAGGATCCTGAAGCAGATGGAGCAGGAGGGCGTCGACAAGGAAATGGTCAAGGCCATCCTCATCACCCACGAGCACTCCGACCACGTGTGCGGCGCCGGGGCGACCGCGAGGAAGCTGGGCGTCCCGATCATGTGCAACCAGGCCACCTTCTCGGTTCTGAACCTGGGCAACGTGGAGTACGTCCCGTACGACCCGTCCGGGAGCTTCGACATCGGCCAGTTCAACGTGACGCCGCTCCCGACGAGCCACAACGCCATCCAGCCCAACGCGTTCTACACCAGGGTGGACGACAAGAAGGTGCTGCTCGCCACGGACACCGGGAAGCTGACGTTCCCGATCGAGGCCGCCCTCAGGGAGGCGGACATCGCTGTGATCGAGGCGAACTACGACAACAAGATGCTCGTGGACGGCCCCTACCCGTACGCGCTGAAGAAGCTCATCGGCAGCGAGCAGGGCCACATGTGCAACGTGGACACGGCGAACGCGATCCGCAGGACCATGACGGAGGCGCGCAGGCAGATCTTCCTGGCGCACCTCAGCAGGACCAACAACGAGCCGGACATCGCCCGCGAGACGGTCGCGGACATCACCGGGATAAAGCGGATGACGATCGACTGCCTCGAGTTCTTCGGCGATTCCAGGACGCTCAGGGCGTAGGCCTGACGTTCACGGCCTTCTCCGTGTTGACGAGCACGTCGGCCAGCACTTTCGGCAGCGTGACCACATCCTCCTTCGAGAGACGGTAGTCGCGGTCCGGTCCGGCGAACTCCGGCAGGTCCTCCAGGATCCTTATCAGGACGGGAGTCAGGTCGCTCCCGGTGTCCTCCTCCACAGGCTCCTCGGCGGGAGCCGGTGCCTCGGGAATCGCCACGGGGGCCGGTTCGGGAACCGCTTCTGGAACGGCGGCCGGAGCGGGTGTGGCGACGGCCTCCTCCGGCGGGAACTCGTCGGGCATGTCGTCGAACGGCTCGTCGAAGGCCTCGTCGGGCATGCCCATCTCCTCGGGGAACTGCTCCTCGGGAGCGGGTGCCGCGGGTGCGGGAGCTTCAACCGTGGGTTCGGGAACAACCTCGTGAACGGATTCTGGCTCTGCCACCGGCTCGGGTGCAGGCGCATCCCTCGCGGGAGGCTCGTCGATGTGCGTCTCCCTGGTGGTCCTCCTGCCCCTCAGCCTGTCGATCTCGGAGAACTGGCGCTCGGTGAGCGCGAGGATGGTGTCGTAGTAGGCGCGCTCCTCGTCCGTCAGCGCGTCGAGGGTGTTGCGCCCGCCCTCCGCTCCGCGGATCGCCATGCCGGAGATCTTGCGGGTGCGGAGGATGATGACGTCCTTGCAGAGGCGCTCGGCCTTCTTGCGGCGCTGGTCGGCGCCCTCTGTCATGACGGAGTCTGGATCCAGGGACATCTGGCGGTCGTACTCCTGGCGGAGCGAGGTCAGGAGGTTGGCGAGTGCTCTGAACAGGTCCCTGCGGACCGTGGTGAGCGACGCGCTCTTCATCTCCACCCTGTAAAGCTCCGACAGCTCGTCGAACGTCATCGGACCGATGGCCGAACTCATCGCCGGCCCATCATCCGCACGATAGATAAGCCTTCCATCGGCCCGGATGCGGACGGTATCCCGCACATCCCCGCCCCCCGTCCGCAGAGATGTTCTATAGCACCTGCGACAATTTATCCAACACTGTGTCGGATATATCCGTGCGGGAACAGCCGTGACGGATGGCCGCAGTCGAGGAGATGATGTGATGGCCAAGGCAAGGCTGATGGACAGGCCGGAGGACTACGAGAGGCTCGGCGTGGACCCGTTCCACATAGAGAAGTGGGAGGACGGGATACGCATAGACCCGGTCAGGATGACCTGGGAGTGGTGGTACTTCGACTTCATGATGGACGACGGGACGAAGGCGGTCATCCAGTTCTTCTCCAAGTCCGGGGGCAGCATGTACAAGTCCGGGTACCACCCCACGTTCACGATCGACGTGACGATGCCCGACGGGACGGAGCACAGGAGGGAGCCCTCGTTCCCCGAGAGCGAGGCGACCTGGAGCAGGGAGATGTGCGACGTGCGCTACGGGCCCCACGGGTTCGCCGGAGACCTGGAGGACTACTCCGTCTTCGTCGATCCCATAGACGGGCTGGGAGCCGACCTGCACCTGCACAGCCTGTCCCGCCCGTACCGTCCCGGAAGCGCCTACATATCCTTCGGCGAGGACGACAGGTGGTACACCTGGCTCTGCGCCGTTCCGAAGGGGGAGGTGACCGGCACGCTGACCGTGGAGGGCAGGGAGATCCCGGTGCACGGGTTCGGATACCACGACCACCAGTGGGGCAACGTGAACTTCCTGAAGGAATGGAACCACTGGGTGTGGGCGAGGCAGAACTTCGGCGACTACTCGCTCCTGGTCTTCGACATGGTCTCCAACGGCAAGACCGGGTTCTCGCGCTTCCCCCTGATGTTCCTGCAGGACGCTGAGGGGAACCTGGTGATGGAGAACACCCGCGGCGTGGAATGCGAGGTGCTCGGTGAGTACCACGACGAGAACAGCGGGAAGGACTACCCCAAGGGGTTCAGGTACGTCTTCGAGAACGGCGGGGCGAGGCTGGAGTACACGCTCGAGATGAACGGGATCCTGGAGTGCAACGGCAAGGGCAGCCTCTCGGCGTCCAGGCGCGCCCTCATGGCGGTGGCCCGGATCGATCCCGCGTACACCCGCTACAGCGCGACAGGAAGGATGAGGCTCACTGTGGACGGGAAGGAGGTCGTCCGCGAGGGCGAGCTCATCTACGAGTTCATGTACCCTGGGAAGGACTACAGGGACCACATGTGATCCCGGCGGGCCGTCCCGGGCCATGCGGGGCGGGGGCGCGTCCTACGGCGCCCGCCGCCCCGCCGTTAGGGATGCGGGTTCCCTGCAGCGAGCCACAGCCCCTGAGGCCGGAGCGGGGCTGTGAACGCACAGGCGGCTAATGTCCCGGCCTGTATCGTAGCCGTCCAAGCGATTCTCCTCGGCCTGAGCACCTCGGCGTTCCGATGCATTCTTAACGAATCCTCCGCAGCCCTGCGTCAGCGAAGAAGTGGAGACGAAGCCCGATTAGCATTCAGGCTGTCCAGCGGCCTACAGTTTCTCATGCATCTTGGTTCCAGTCTCCAGAGCCGAAGAATGGCATGTGTGCGGGCGTTCTCAGTCTAGGATAGTTTAAATGCAAGTTCCAACTATTCAACAATGAAGCTGGAGCATGTCTCGCCGCCGGCATCTTTGAGGGAACATGGACAGATGGCTCGGAACGATCATGTATATCGCAGAGAAGGTTCCGGACGGAATCCCCTCGCGGACGCACCTCCAGGTCATCGTGTACTATGCACTGAAGGCGCTCGGTATGGATACCGACGAGGCAGGTTTTGTCTGCGGGCATCAGGGCCCTCACAGCAGGTTCATAGAGGACTGCTGCGACGCGCTCGTGGACGATGGGTGTCTCGTCGAGGAATCAGACGGGCGGCTCCGCGTATCCGCAGTCTGTGTCACACCCGGAATCCCGCCTTCCGACCCGTTGGACGCATCCAAGGCGGAATCCCTGATACGGTATTTGTCCAGATTATCATCCGAGGAGCTCCTACTCCATGTATTTACGGATGACGCGGTCGTCGAAAACGGCATGGAACCCGATACCAAGACCATGGGTGTCGTGCTCGACAGAAGGGTTGAGATCGCACGTGGCATGGTTATCGGTGGAAAGGCATCGATCATGAGGGGAGCCGAGCTGGCAGACATGGATCCCGTTGTTTTCATGGGTTTGATCGATTCCGCGACCAATGGGGCGAGCCCACGGGAGTACGGAAGCGATTAAATATTTCGGATACGCAATCAGATATGTCCCGGTAAGACCCGCAGGCCTGGTTGCCTTCGGGTGGCCTCTACAGTTTGCGGGCCATGGATGTTTTAGATAGGTCTCATCGCAAGCACCAATTTGTAGCCGTTCGGCCTTCACGGTATCATGAGGGTGGCCGACGTGTGCAGGCGGGGCGACGGGTGCGTCGACGTGGACATATCGGTCTCGCCCAGGTCCAGCCGTCCCGGCGCGGACGGCTACGACGAGTGGCGCAAGCGCCTGATCCTCCGCGTGTCCGCACCTCCGCTGGACGGCCGCGCCAACAAGGAGGTCTGCCAGTTCTTCTCCGGCCTCACCGGATTCAAGGCGGAGGTCACCGCAGGGCAGACCTCGAGGCAGAAGACCGTCAGGATCCACGGGGACCCCGATTCCGTGATGTCGAAGCTGGGGGAAGTGGATGGACGACGCCGAGAGGCTGGAGCGCATCCGCGAGGCGCTGGACAGGCTCTCGGAGCTGTCGGAGGACCATATCATCCTGGTCGAGGGCATGAAGGACGTGGACTCGCTGAAACACGTCGGGATAGACGGCGATTTCTTCTGCGTCCAGAGCTCCGGCGGTCCGCTGAAGGCCGCGGAGCACGCCTGGAGGGCTAAGAAGCCGGTCGTCATCATGACCGACTGGGACCGCAGGGGCGGGAACCTGGCCGAGACCCTGAGGGAGAACCTCGAGTCGCTGTGCGTGCGGTACGACGACTCCGTCCGCAGGGATCTCGCCGTTCTATGCAGGCCGTACGCCAAGGACGTCGAGTCCGTGGACGCGGTGGTGCTCCTGCTCGAGGGCAGGCTGCCCCCGTCGGAGCGAATACTATAATGCGGTCCCGCGATACGGACGCGATGGGCTCGCTCATAGTGTTCGAGGGTATCGACGGAACCGGGAAATCCACCGCCTGCAGGCTCGCGGCGGAGGCGCTGAGGCGCAAGGGACTGGCCGTCGAGGTCACCGCCGAGCCCACGCACGAGGGCATCGGGGCGTTCATCCGCTCCGGAGCCGCAGGGAGGATATCGCAGAGGGCCGAGTCCCTCCTCTTCACAGCCGACCGCTGGGAGCACACAGAAGCCATGCGGAAGTCGGTATCGGAGGGGAAGGTCGTCCTCTGCGACAGGTACTACGCGTCCACCGCCGCCTACCAGTCGGCGAAGCTCGAGGGGGACTCCGCCGACATGGACTGGCTCATGTCGCTTTGCGAGCCGTTCGTGCGCGTCCCGGACGTGGTGATCCTGCTCGATGCCGATCCCGCAGCCACCCTGGAGAGGGTGGGAGTGCGCGGGGAGGCCGAGAGCAAGTTCGAGAACCTGCCCTTCCTGACACAGGTCCGCGCCGCGTACCTGGACCTGGCGGAGCGCTACGGCTACGAGGTGGTCGACGCCTCCAGGCCCGCCGACGACGTGCTGTCGGACGTCCTTCAAATCATCCACGAGGTTCTTTGAATGCATCCATCCGAGGAGATCTACTGCGAGAAGAGCACCAAGCTCAGAGGCAAGACCGTCATAGTCGGGATCACCGGCAGCATCGCGGCCGTGGAGTGCTTCGGCACCATCCGCGAGCTGGTCAGGCACGGGGCCGACGTGTACGTCGTCATGACGAAGGAGGCCTGCAAGATCGTCACCCCGGACTCGATGGAGTTCGCCTGCGGCCACAAGCCCGTGACGGATCTGACCGGCGGCACCGAGCACATAACCATGATGGCCGCCCGCTCGGCCGATCTCCTCCTGATATTCCCGGCGACTGCCAACACCGTCTCGAAGATCGCCAACGGCATCGACGACACGCCCGTGACGTCGTTCGCCACCGTCGCGCTGGGCTCCGGCATCCCCATGGCCATCGCCCCTGCGATGCACGACTCCATGTACACGAACCCCGCCGTCAAGGCCAACCTGGAGAGGCTGGAGTCCTGGGGCGTCAGGTTCATCGGGCCCCGCAGGGACGGCGTGAGGGCGAAGGTCGCCTCCAAGGAGGAGATCGTGGCCTGGACGTTCAAGATGCTGTCCAGGAACTACCTCCAGGGCAGGCGCCTGCTGATCATCGGCGGTAGGAGCGAGGAGCCCATAGACTCGATGAGGATCATCACCAACAGGTCCTCCGGCATGATGTCCGTCGAGCTCGCGAAGCGCGCCTTCGAGAGGGGCGCGGACGTGGAGCTGTGGATGGGCGGATGCAGCGTCGAGCTGCCCGACTACATCCCGATCAGGAGGTTCGCCACAGTCGGCGACCTGGTCAAGATGGTCGACGGGATCGACCACGACGCCGTCGTGGTTCCCGCCGCGCTCGCGGATTTCGCCCCGAGGGAGACCGCCGAGGGCAAGATCCCCAGCGACGAGGGCTTCGAGCTCGAGTTGGATCCCGTCCCGAAGGTGCTCCCGCTGATACGCGAGAGGTGCAACCTGGTCATCGGGTTCAAGGCCGAGTCCGGTCTGACCAGGCAGGAGCTGGCCGAGAGGGCCAGGGACCGCTTGGAGAAGTACGGCCTCGCTGCAGTCGTGGCCAACGACATCGACGTTGTCGGCCTCACGTCCTCATCCGCGATACTCGTGACGAAGACCGAGGCGAGGAACCTCACGGGCACCAAGGCCGAGATATCCGACGCGATCCTCGACTACTGCATCAAGAAGCTGTGACCATGATCGGCGCGTTCTGCCCCGGCCATGTCTCGTGCGTCTTCCAGCCGATATCGTCGTACGACACAATGAGCACCGGCTCCCGCGGGGTCGGCATACGCCTGAGCGTCGGCGCGAGGGCCACGGTGGAGGAGCGCGACGACGGCGCGGTGAACATCTGGCTGGACGGCCTCCAGTCGATCGCCCACGTCACCAGGATGGCCGCGGAGGACCTGGCGCCGGGGAGGGGCTTCGACATCCGCATAGAGAACGAGGTCCCGGTGAGCCAGGGCTTCGGGATGAGCGCAGCCGGGGCATTGGCGGCGTCGCTGTGCATCGCCGAGATAACGGGCCAGTCCCGCACCCGCGCCTTCAGGGCGGCGCACGCGGCGGAGGTCACCGGAGGAGGGGGCCTGGGCGACGTCAGCGCCATAGTCGCCGGCAGGGACATCCCGATACGCACCGTTCCGGGGTTCCCGCCCAACGGCACCGTGGTCAGCGCGGGGTTCAGGATCCCGAATCTCACGCTCGTCGTCCTGGGTCAGAAGCTGGAGACCGATTCGGTCCTCGGCGACTCCCGCATGCTCGCGACCATTCGCGCCGCTTCCGCGGACGCCATGGACTCGTTCCTCGATGATCCGAGCTACGAGAACCTGTTCGCGGTGTCCAACGCATTCTCGTCCGCGTCCGGCGTGGAGAGCCCCGCGATAAGGAGGGCCCGCGAATCGCTCAACGCCAGGGGATACAACGCCGGGATGTGCATGCTGGGCAACAGCATCTTCACGGACGCGCCCCAGGAGGTCGTCTGGTCGCTCCTCGGGAGGGGCCGCGCCAGGACGTACCCGTGCTCCTCCAGCTCGAAGGAGATTATAATCACTCAAAGAGAGTGAACAGGACATCGTCCCCGTCCACGTCGAATAGGCCGATCCTCGCGCCACAGTCGAGCCATGCGTGCGCGTAGTTCACCGCCGCGAACGCCGTGACGAGGTCGCCGTTCTCCCTGAAGTGCTTGGCGTCGGCGTAGTAGCACTGGGCCATCTCCATGAAGCTGTCCGCCAGGCGCCTGTTGTAGGACTTCTCCGGCGCCGCGATCCTGATCTTCGCCAGCGCCCTGGCCGTGATGTCCAGGTACCTGTCCATGCGCTCGTCGGTGACGACGTCCTTCCTCTCGCCCATGGATCCCCCATCCCGGCTGTCGGTAAAGGATGTGTCGGTCCCGTCTATCCGCCAACTACGGACATCTTTATATGGATGGATGATATCTCCAATGATGGGCACGGGACTCTTGGTGGTTAATGCTTCAAAACCGATTCCTGCTTGACCGGATCGCAGTCCGGTTCGAAACCCGTGTCCGACTTCCTCCTTTCCCGGGGCACAGCCCCGGTTTTTACTATATAAATCGGAAAGCTTCGTCATCCGCGTCCAAACAACAGTTAAAATGCACGATGCTCTTCACGCGTGCATGATAATAGTAGGCGGCTCTTCCTCCAGGGATCTGGCCAAGGAGCTTGCGGCCATCCTCGATTGCAAGTACATCCAGGCCGCGTCCACGAAGTTCCCCGACGGCGAATGCTACACCAGGATCGACGAGGAGGCCCTCGACGACGACGTCGTGATCGTCCAGAACACGTACCCCAACGACAACCTGATCGAGATGTTCCTCCTGCAGGACGCCGTCCGCAGGCTCGGGGCGAAGACCGTCACCCTGGTGATCCCCTACTTCGGGTACGCCAGGCAGGACCGCGTGTTCAAGCCAGGGGAGCCGGAGTCCGCCAAGGTCATGTGCAGGCACCTCGGCATGGGGTGCGACCGCGTGATCACCATCGACATACACAAGGAGGCCGTCCTCGACTACTTCGACTGCCCCCACTGCGACCTCAAGGCCGCCCCTGTCATCGCCGACTACTTCAAGGACAGGAAGATCGACCTGGTCCTCTCCCCCGACATCGGGGCTGCCGGACGCGCCAAGGACGTCGGCGAGAGGATGGGGGTCCCCTACGACCACCTGGAGAAGACCCGCCTGTCCGGCGTGGACGTGAAGATCGCGCCGGCCAACTTCGACGCCACCGGCAAGAACGTGCTCATCGTGGACGACATGATCTCCACCGGGGGGACGATCGTCGCGGCCGCGTCCGCCCTCAGGGAGGCCGGGGCGGAGACCGTCTCCGTCGCCTGCACCCACGGCGTGTTCGTGAACAACGCCATCGAGAAGCTCACGGGCTCCGCGCTGTCCACCGTGCTCAGCTGCAACACCCTCGAGAACGAGGTCTCGCACATCTCCGTCGCCGGACTCATCGCCGACGCCATCAGGAAGTGATCCGGTGACCACCAAAGAGGAGAACTTCGGGGACTGGTACCTGGATATCGTCGACAAGGCGAACCTCTGCGACAAGAGGTACCCGATCAAGGGGATGAACGTCTGGACCTCCTACGGCTGGAAGATCATGAGGCAGATCGACACCTACATCAGGCAGGAGTTCGACGCCACCGGCCACGACGAGGTCTGCTTCCCCCTGCTGATCCCGGAGACCGAGTTCGCCAAGGAGAAGGACCACATCAAGGGGTTCGACGCCGAGGTCTACTGGGTCACCCACGCGGGACTGGACGAGCTGGACGTCAGGCTCGTGGTCCGCCCCACGTCCGAGACCGCCATCTACCCCATGTACTCGCTGTGGGTCAGGTCCCACCAGGACCTCCCGCTCAAGGCGTACCAGATCGTCAACACCTTCAGGTACGAGACCAAGCAGACCCGCCCGTTCATGAGGGTCAGGGAGATCCACTTCTTCGAGTCCCACACCTGCCACGCCACCGAGGAGGACGCCACCGACCAGATCCACGAGGACATCGAGATCATGGACAGGCTGGCCAAGGCGATCTGCCTGCCCTACATGCTGTGCATCCGCACCGAGTGGGACAAGTTCCCCGGCGCCCACTACACCGTCGGCATCGACACGATCATGCCCAACGGCAGGACGCTGCAGATGGGGTCCGTCCACCACTACAGGACCAACTTCTCCATCCCCTACGATATCACCTACGAGGACGAGAACGGGGAGCACAAGCACGTCCACCAGACCACGTACGGCATGAGCGAGCGCCTCGTCGGAGCGCTCGTCGGGGTCCACGGGGACGACCAGGGCCTGGTCATGCCCCCCGGCATCGCGCCCTTCCAGTGCGTGATCATCCCGATCTTCAAGAAGGACAACGCCGCCCAGGTCGCGGAGGCCTGCATGTCCCTCGTCAACATCCTGAAGGACGCCGGAATCCGCGTGAAGCTGGACGACAGCGACGCCCGCCCCGGCGCCAAGTACTACGAGTGGGAGATGAAGGGCGTGCCCCTCAGGCTCGAGCTCGGAGGCCGCGACATCGAGAACGGCACCGTCTCCTTCGCCAGGAGGGACACCGGCGAGAAGGGAGCCATCGCCGTGGACTCGCTGGTCCCTGGCATCAGGATGCTCCTGGACGACATCTCGAGGAACATGTACGAGAAGGCCAACGCCTACCAGAAGGAGCGCATCGTCGGGATCGACTCGATGGAGGGCCTCCCCGAGGAGGGCGTCCTCAGGTTCGGATGGTGCGGCTGCGACGAGTGCGGCCACAAGTTCGAGGACACCACCGGATTCAAGATCCTGGGCCGTCCGTACCGCCCGGAGGAGTTCTCCGGCAAGTGCGTCGTGTGCGGGAAGGACGTGACGGAAGCAGCCTACGCCGCCCACACGATGTGATCAACGCGGGGAGGGGGACCTCCCCGCGAAAGCCCTCAACGGTTTCTCCCGGCCAGGTGCCTCGCACCCGGAGTACATGCGATCCGGGGCAGAATCGGACGCGGTGGCCGTTCGCACTGTCCGGGGATGCGGAGGAGAACCCGCGGGTTTATCTTACTGCAATCAATATTCGCCAACATGAGCCGGAAGCTGGTGGACACGTCTGGCCTCCCGTTCCGGGAGCTTCGCGGGGAGGGGATGTACTATGTCGACAAGACCCTCCTGATAAAGGACATCCTGGACAGGAATCCGCGCGGAAAGTTCCTATTCGTCAGACCCCGCAGGTTCGGCAAATCCACCAACATCTCCATGCTGGATGCGTTCTTCAACGAGAAGTACTCCGGAAACACGTGGTTCGAAGGCCTGAAGATCTCCGATTATCCGGAGTACGATGTCTACAGGAACGCTTTCCCGGTGATCCACATCGATTTTCAGAACACCGTGTCGACCACATACGACATGTTCCTCGACAAGATCCGCGGCGAGGTGCTCAGGGCATATGAGGATCACAGGTACCTCCTCGACGGGGACCTCACGGCAGGTCAGCGCAGGACTTTCGAGGAGCTGTCCAACGGCAGCATCGCGGAGGGGGAGCTGTCCGGTTCGCTGAAGGTTCTCAGCGAGATGCTGCGCAGCCACCATGGGAAGAACGTGGTCGTTCTCATGGATGAATACGATCGTGCCGTCACCAACGCCTTCGACACGGATCTCCAGGGGAGGATGATATGCTTCATGGGGGATCTGATGACGGCCGTGCTCAAGGGCAACGACTGCATCCAGATGGCCTACGTCACAGGGGTCATGCAGCTGGCCAAGGCCGGGATGTTCTCCGGCCTGAACAACGTGACCGTGGACAGCGTGTTCTCGACGATGTCCGATGACAGGTTCGGATTCACGGAGGAGGAAGTGGGGGATCTTCTGGACCATTACGGCCGCCGCGACAGGATGGACGAGGTCCGGACCTGGTACGACGGATACCGTTTCGGCAACGCGAGGGTGTACAATCCATACAGTGTGATGATGTACGTGTCCGAGGGCTTCGTCCCGGACGATTACTGGGCCAGCACCGGGGGGACCAAACCTCTCGAATGGATGCTGGGGCACATGGACATCGACGGTCTGGGCATCGCCGCCACACTTTTCGACGGGACGCCGGAGACGGTGCGGCTGAAGAGGAAGCTCACATACGATGACCTGAAGCTCACCAGGGTGGAGGACCTCTACACCCTGATGGTCATGACAGGCTACTGCCGCGCCGAACCGGACGGATCGAGATACTCCATCGGTCTGCCCAATAGGGAGGTTCAGAACATCGTCGGAGAGATGCTCTCCGACACCGTGTCCCTATCCAGCGGCCTCTTCGAGGAGTTCTGCGAGGCCGTCAGGACCGGGGACTCGGATGCCGTCGCCTCCTCGCTCAGGAAGGTCCTCGAGGATGCCAGCTACTACGAGAAGCTGGATGACGAACGCTCCTATGAACTCGTGGTCCTGACGATGCTTCACGGGCTGCACGGGGCATATGCGATCAGATCGCAGCCTGAGTGCGGCAGGGGAAGGGCGGACCTGGTCCTGACACCCAGGGCGGCCGGAGGCGCGACGGTGATCATGGAGCTGAAGGTGGCACCATCCGAGGAAGCCGTGGATTCGTCCCTGGATGCGGCGCTGGGTCAGATCCATGACAGGAGGTACTACATGGGCATGAGCGGCAGGGTGGTGCTCATAGGGCTGGCGTTCAGCGGGAAGGCCGTGGGGTGCCGCTCGGAGGTACTCGTGCTTGACCGATCCGGCCGTGACGGCCGGTGACATCCCGCATCGCGGGGGCGGATTCAGCCCGTCCTCTCCGCCAGGAGCCCCTTGCACCTGGCGTACATGTTGTTCATGGGCCACGGGTCCGCGTAGTCCGCGGGCGCGTGGTGGAGCTCGAACTCCAGGAAGTCCGTGATGTACTTGGCGCGCTCGTCGAAGTACGCCTTGTCCTCCAGGCCGGTGTCTATCTGCACCGCCGCCGAGTACCCGCACATGACCAGCAGGGTCTTGATGTCCTGCTCCGGGTCCCCCGTGCTCTCGATGAGCCCGATGCCCTTGCCGATGTCGCCCGCCATCAGGAAGTCGATCCAGTTGGTGGCGAACGCGGGAGTCAGGAGAAGCTCGCCGGTGTAGTTCTTCAGCAGCCTCTGGTATCCGTCGAGTCCGCCGACCGCCACGCCGATGCAGTCGTCGCAGACCCTCCCCTTGCGGTCCCTGAAGACCGCCACGG
>JAUNYA010000145.1 GCA_030539565.1 Thermoplasmata archaeon
AGAAGTCCGGCGTGAGCCCGGACAAGAACCCCGCGAAGCTGGACCGCGAGGACGCGATCAAGATACTCAAGGCGATCACCGAGGTCAAGATCATGGCGCCCCCCACGGACTGCCTGTCCCCCATCGGAGACACCCTGATCAAGAAGGGCCTGATGCACGTCCTGGAGGGGATGAGGCCGGAGTACTACGCCACGCCGGTCACCCGCTCGCCGAAGGCGGTGAACGGGAACCCGTTCGTCGTCGAAGCGGGAATCGTGTACGGAGGGGACATCCCGTCCGACGGGCCGGTGCAGATCCTCAGGTTCGCCAACCGCGTTCCCCTGCTGTACCAGCAGGGCGCGTGCGCCATCACGAAGTCCATCTCGGAGATGGACTGGAGGAGGTACGGCCTGGAGCAGAGGGGCGGCAAGGGCATCCCCTACGGGCCCGCGATCATCCTCGTGCACATCGCCTCCACGAAGGTTCCGTTCACCTCCGAGGGCAAGGAAGCCGTCGCGAGCTTCCCCGAGCTCCAGTCGGAGATCGGGCTGGCGCTCAGGCTGTGCGCCAGGAACCTCAAGAGCCATCTGAACAAGATGGAGAGGAAGAAGAAGACCCATGCCAAGTTCGAGATCGTCCAGGAGATCCTGCCCGACATGGCCAGGAAGGCCGCGGAGCACCTCGGCAGGCCCGTGCCGAACCTGGACATGACGATCACGAGGATCATGAACGTCGTGTGGATCGAGCCGACCGTCAAGAAGGTCGACAAGAAGACCCGCGCGGTCACGTTCACCGTCTACAACTACACCAACCTGCCCAGGACGTTCATGCTCCACGCGCAGCTCCCCAAGGAGGCCGTGAACCTGACGCTCTTCGGGCATTCGCTCTTCAAAGACATGAACGAGGAGGGCAAGGCGAACTGGACCGTCACGGACCTGCAGCCCTCCGAGCACACGGAGGTGACGTTCGAGCTTGTCGGCGATATGGCGGACACCTTCGACGCCGACGACGTGTACTTCTCCGGGCTCAACCCGGCGATGGTCATGGGCGCGGAGCTGCTCCCGGGAGACTGGGGCATCAAGGGAATGGAGATCGTCCAGACAGACGACTACGTCGAGGAGGACATCTCGGAGGAGAAGGAGGAGGTCGAGGACCTTGGCGAGGACTGACAGGCAGAAGGAGGCCATGGAGAGCCTCACCGGGCTGGTCGAGCAGCTCTACGACCAGATGGACGCGGGACAGATCCCAGCGATGGAGCTGCCCATGCGCTCCAAGAAGAACATCGAGTTCGATCCCAGGCACAACGTGTGGAAGTACGGCGACCTCAGGACCGCCCGCAACGCGAAGACCGTGAACGGGGCGATCATGATGCTCCGCACAGTGTACACCGCGGACTTCATCAACGAGATGATCCGCGAGTCGAAGTCCTCGACCCTGAGGGAGATGTACTACATCTCCGAGGGGTGGCACAATGCCAAGTTCCACAGCCAGGACGAGAGCAACCTGCTGGCCGAGGACCTGGAGACGATCACGAGCTGCATGAGGGAGGACTTCAAGCTCAGGCCCGAGGAATCGGGAGCGCACGTCTACGGGGACATCAACTTCACCACCATGACCAAGAAGGGCATGAAGACCGTGAACTGCCAGGACGACGTGTCCGAGGCGGGATTCGCCGTTCCGTACAAGGTGGAGGACGACGTGTTCCAGATAGACCCGGGCAACACGAAGTTCGTCATGGCGATCGAGACAGGAGGTATGTTCGCCAGGCTGATCGAGAACGGGTACCCGGAGAAGGAGGGATGCACGCTCGTCCACCTCTCGGGACAGCCCGCCAGATCGACCAGGCGCCTCATCAAGAGGATCAACGAGGAGTACAACATCCCCGTCGTGGTGTTCACCGACGGGGACCCGTGGTCGTTCAGGATCTACGCGTCCGTCGCGTACGGGGCGATCAAGACCGCGCACATCTCGGAGTACCTCGCTACCCCGACGGCGCAGTTCGTCGGGATAACCGCGTCGGACATCCTGAACTACGACCTGCCCACCGACAAGCTCAACGACAAGGACCTCGGGGCGCTCCACGCCGAACTGTCGGATCCAAGGTTCACCGACGAGTTCTGGGTCAACGAGATCCAGGCCATGCTCCAGATGAACAAGAAGGCCGAGCAGCAGGCGCTGGCAAAGTACGGTCTGGACTACGTCACGGACCATTACCTCCCCGAGAAGCTCACCGACATGGGCATCCTGTGAA
>JAUNYA010000033.1 GCA_030539565.1 Thermoplasmata archaeon
CAGATGTTCAAGGAGAAGAAGAGCGACGGCCACTACCACAGCGGCCCCGCGTACTACGCCCTCAAGGGCCTCGGGAACAGGCACGTCGCCAACCTCGTCGCCATCCTGATCGTCATCACGTTCGGCATCGGGTTCGTGGGCGTCCAGGCCGCCAACTCCTCGGGAGCCCTCGTGGGAGCGTTCGAATTCGAGGGGAACGAACTCGTCTTCGCCCTGCTCATCACGATCGCCGCCGCCGCGGTCATATTCGGCGGTGTCAAGAGGATCGCGGTCTTCTCCTCGAAGGTCGTCCCCGCGATGGCCCTCCTGTGGATCGTGTTCTGCGTCGCCACCATGTGCATGAACTACGAGGGCGTCGTCAACGGGATCTGCATGATCTTCACCTACGCCTTCGACACGGAATCCATCGCTGGCGGTCTCTTCGGAGCCGTCATCATGCAGGGACTCAAGAGGGGAGTGTTCTCCAACGAGGCCGGTCTGGGTTCCATCGCCAACATCGCGGGTACCGCGGACGTCAAGCACCCGGTCAAGCAGGGGATGATCCAGTCCTTCGGGACCCTGGTCGACACCCTGGTCGTGTGCTCGTTCACCGCCTTCGTCATCCTCTCGTTCTTCACCGACTACGACGCCATCGCCGCCACCGGGCTCACCAAGTCCCCGCTGGTCCAGTACGTTCTGAACGGCACATGGGGCGGCAACACCGCCGCGATGATCATGTCCCTGTTCCTGCTGGTCTTCGCGTTCACCAGCCTGATCGGGTACTACACCATGTCCGAATCCAACATCAGGTTCATCTCCGACAAGAAGTCCACCGTCTTCGCGGTCAGGGTCCTGGTCTGCGTGGTCGCGTTCGTCTCCTGCCTCGCCGGGGCCGACCTCATGGAGCTCATCTGCGACACCTTCATGGCGTTCATGGGCTGCGTGAACATGATCATGGTATTCCTGCTCAGCAAGCTCGTCTACCTGGCGTACGACGACTGGAAGAAGCAGCTGGCCGACGGGGTCGAGGATCCGGAGTTCCACAGGGACTCCATCGACGATCCCAGAGCGGCCGGAATGACCGAGTGGGAGTGAGGATCCGTATAAACGCCCTTACCGCCCGAGAGGGCGGGAAACCCTTTGCGTATTCTATATAGAGAAGGATTAAGAGCCGTCCAGCATACTCGGATGCCGATGGTCACCAGAACCGATGTGGAGGAGCTCCTCAGCACCACGTGCGAGTACGCGTGGGTCGTGGCGCTCTTCTTCATGATCGGCATCGGCGCCTACTTCTTCATCAAGCTCAAGGGCACACAGATCATCAGGATACGCGAGTCGCTGGACCTCTCCAGGGAGAACATCCTCGCCGGGAGGGCCAAGAGCACCGTGTCCTCGTTCGAGACGTTCTGCCTCACGCTGGGAACGCGCGTCGGCGTGGGGAACATCGCGGGGATGTCCACCGCGATCGTCTCCGGCGGCCCCGGGGCCATATTCTGGATATGGGTGTTCGGGATCATCGGCTCCGCCAACAGCTTCATGGAGTCCACCCTGGCGCAGATCTTCAAGGAGAAGAAGAGCGACGGCCACTTCTACAGCGGTCCGGCGTACTACGTCCGCAAGGGGCTGGGGAAGAGGAGGCTGGCGATAGCCATGGCCGTGCTCATCATCGTCCTCGAGGTGGGCTTCATGGGATACCAGTCCTCGTCGGCGGTCAGCGCGCTGGAGATGGCGTTCCCGTTCGAGGGCAACAGCTGGTTCTTCGCGCTGCTCCTGACCATCGGGGTCGCGCCCGTCATCTTCGGCGGCATGAAGCACATCGCCAAGGTCATGGCCCACATCGTCCCGGTGATGGCCCTGTTCTGGATCGTCGTCTGCGCGATCGTGATCGGGCTGAACTCCTCCGGCCTCGGGAACGCGTTCGACCTCATCTTCGCGTACGCCTTCGACATGCAGGCCCTCGGCGGCGGGCTCATCGGGTCCGCGGTCATCCACGGACTGAACAGGGGCGTGTTCGCCAGCGAGGCGGGTCTCGGCACCGTCGCGAGCCTGGCCGGGGCGGCGGACGTCTCCCATCCGGTGAAGCAGGGCATGGTCCAGTCCCTGGCGACCCTCGTAGACAGCCTGATCATCTGCACCGCCACCGGGCTGGTGCTGCTCTCGTTCTTCCCCGACTACGCCTCGGTGATAGCCACAGGACTGAACCAGACCCAGCTGGTGGAGTACGTCATCCAGTCCACCATAGGGACCTGGCCGGGAGCGGTCGTGTTCTCGGTCTTCGTGCTGCTGTTCGCGTACACCACCATCATCGGGAACTACTCCATGGCGGAATCGAACCTGAGGTTCCTGCACGACGACCACAGGGCGGTCCGGAGGCTCAGGGTGATCACCCTTATCCTCCTGTTCCTGTCCTGCACCGTCGTGGGCGTGCAGGCGATGAACGATATCAGCGACATCATCAAGGCGGGTGTCGGCTGCGTGAACATCGTGGTCGTGCTGCTGCTGTGCAAGTTCGCGTTCCAGGCGTACAACGACTGGAAGCTGCAGAGGCTCAGGGGCGTCAAGAACCCGGTTTTCCACCAGTACGCGCTGGAGGACCACAGCGGCGTCACGGAATGGAAATGAACGATCCGGAACCCGGCAAAGGTTAAAACCGCCGTCGCGTAACATGGGATCCGATGAACCTCAGGGAGACGGCCATAGATACCCTCGGCACCGCATCCGAGTACGTCTGGGTCGTAGCCCTGGTCATCCTCATCGGAGCCGGCGTGTACTTCCTGGCCAGGCTCAGGGGGATGAACATAATCAGGATCCGTGAGTCCGTGGACCTCTCGAAGGAGAGCATCCTATCCGGCCGCGGGAAGGACACGCTGTCCGCGTTCGAGACGTTCTGCCTCACGCTGGGGACGCGCATCGGCGTCGGCAACGTCGCCGGGATGGCCGCTGCCATCGTCTCCGGCGGGCCCGGGGCGGTGTTCTGGATCTGGGTTTTCGGGATCGTCGGCTCCGCCAACAGCTTCATGGAGTCCACCCTGGCGCAGATCTTCAAGGAGAGGAAGGGCGACGGCGGATACTACAGCGGTCCGGCATACTACGTCCTCAAGGGGCTGAAGAGCAGGTGGCTCGCCATAGGCATGGCCGCCCTGATCGTGGTCCTCGAGCTCGTATTCATGGGATACCAGTCCTCGTCGGCGGTCAGCGCGCTGTCCAACGCGTTCGAGTTCGAGAACAACGACATCGTGTTCGCCGCGATAGTCGCCCTGGCGGTGGCACCCATCATCCTCGGCGGAATGAAGGGGATCGCCAGGTTCATGTCCAGGACAGTCCCGCTGATGGCCGTGCTCTGGATCCTCGTGTGCGCCGTGGTGATCCTGTTGAACATTGGGAACCTCGGGAACGCCGTAGGCATGATCTTCGACTACGCGTTCAACCTGCAGGCCATCGGGGGAGGCATCGCCGGGTCCGCGATAATCTACGCCCTCAACAGGGGGATGTTCGCCAGCGAGGCGGGGCTGGGCACGATCGCGAGCATCGCCGGAACCGCGGATGTCAGCCACCCCGTCAAGCAGGGGATGGTGCAGTCCCTGGCGACGCTCATCGACAGCCTGGTCATCTGCACGGCGACCGCCGTCACCATACTCGTCTTCTTCGACGATTTCGAAGCGGTCAGGGAGACCATGCTGACCGAGTCCCGTCTGGTGGAGTACGTCATGGAGAGCATGTTCGGGGCCGGACCCGGAGGCGCGATCGTCTCCGCGTTCCTGTTCCTGTTCGCGTTCACCACAATCATCGGAAACTACTCGATGGCCGAGTCCAACCTGAGGTTCCTGCGCGACGACCCCCGCTGCATGAAGGCGCTCCGTGTGACGACGTGCGTGCTGGTGTTCGTGACGTCGCTGGTGGGCGTGTCGCTGATGAACGAGATCAACGGCATCATCAGGGCCGTGATGGGATGCGTGAACATCGCCGTGGTGGTCCTGCTGAGCCGGTACGTCTTCGAGGCATACGACGACTGGAAGCTCCAGAGGCTCAGAGGCGTCAAGAACCCGGTGTTCCACAGGTACGCGCTGGGCGATCCCAGCGGCGTGACCGAATGGAAGCGACGTCGGAGGAGCGCCATGTTCTCGGTGAGGACGGCATCGTCGTGGCCCTTGTGACCGAGGATGCCCTCAATCTCCGTGCTGCGCCTGCCTGCTATCCTCGCCAGGTCCGACGAATCGTATCCGACGATGCCCTTGGCGATGGCCTCGCCGTTGCACACAATCTCGACCACGTCCCCGGCATCGAATCTGCCCTTGATCTCCCTGATACCGACGGGGAGCAGGGACCTGTGGTCCAGAACCGCGCGTCCGGCGCCGTCGTCGACGACCAGCGTTCCGGAGGGATGGGCGGACTTTATCCAGCGCCTCTTCTTCGATATCCCGGGGCTCGTGAGGAAAACAGTCCCGATGTCCTCGCCGGTGGCCGCCTTGTACACGACGTCCTCCGCAGAGCTCAGGGCGATGACCATGAGGCATCCGGCGTCGCGGCAGATCTCCGCGGCGTCCAGCTTGGTCTTCATCCCTCCCGTTCCGACTCCGGAGACGGACTTCCCGGCCATGTGGCGGATGGAGTCGATGTCCTCCACCTCGGGCACGAGCTTCGCGTCCGGATGGGACGTGGGGTCGGCGTCGTAGAGTCCCGCGACATCCGAGAGGATAATCAGGAGGTCCGCATCGGTCCTGCTCGCCACGATGGCGGACAGGGTGTCGTTGTCCCCGAACCTGATCTCGTAGTCGCTGATGGCGTCGTTCTCGTTGAAGATCGGAACGACGTTGTTCTCCAGCAGGGATTCGATGGTGTTGTTCAGGCTGACCGCCTGGTCCCTCACGGAGTAGTCGTCCATCGTCAGCAGGACCTGACCGACCAGCATGCCGTGGCGGCTGAAGCAGTCGCCCCACTCCTTCATCAGGATGCTCTGGCCGACGGACGCGGCGGCCTGCCTTATGGGGATCTCCTTCGGCTTGGGGGTGACCTTCATCGCCTTCAGTCCGATGGCGATGGCGCCGGACGAGACGACCAGGACCTCCTTGCCCTCGGCCCTGAGCCTGCCGACCTGCTCGGCGACGGAGTCCATGAAGTCCCTGGAGATGGACTTCGGGCGCACGATCGACGAGGAGCCGATCTTCACGACCACACGGGTCGCGTCCTTCAGCGCGGTCCTCCTGTCCATCGCTCTCCCCCGAACGGATACTTCGAGTCGGACGGGGTGTGCGCGAAGGGCTTCGCCTCCGGGCGCACGTAGTCCTTCACGACCTGGCCGTTCCCGACCAGGACGTACTTGTAGATCATCAGGCCCTCCATGCCGACCGGGCCGCGGGCGTGTATCTTGTTGGTGCTGATGCCGACCTCCGCGCCCTTGCCGTAGCGGAATCCGTCGGCGAAGCGGGTGGAGGCGTTGACGAACACGTCCGCGGAGTCCACACCGGCCACGAACCCCGACGCGCGGGACATGTCCTTCGCGACGATGGCGTCTGTGTGATGCGAGCCGTGGGCGTTGATGAACGAGACGGCCTCCTCCAGGGAGTCGACCACGTGTATCGAGATGATGAGATCGCCGTACTCGGTGTCCCAGTCCTCCTCGGAGGCCTCCCCGCACTGGATTATGGAGCGCGTGCGGGCGTCTCCGCGCATCTCCACGCCCTTGGCGGCGAACTCGGACGCCATCGCGGGCAGGAAACTCTCGGCGATCTCCGAGTCGACCAGGAGGGTCTCCGCCGCGTTACACACGGCGGGATACTGCGTCTTAGAATCGAGTACGACCGAGCGGGCCATGTCGAGGTCCGCGGTGCGGTCCACGTACACGTGGCAGATGCCGGCCGCGTGGCCGAGCACCGGGATCTTGGTGTGACCCTGGATGTACCTGACGAACTCGTTGGATCCCCTGGGGATCAGCAGGTCGATGTAGTCGTGGAGGCCCAGGATCGCGTTGATGTCGTCCCTGGACTCCATGAGCACGAACGCGTCGGCAGGGATGCCCTCGGAAGCGGCGGCGTCCCTCAGGATGCCGAACAGGGCGCGGATGGACTCCACGGCCTCGCGGCCCCCTTTGAACGCCACGCCGTTGCCCGATTTCAGGCACAGGGACATGATCTGGGGGACCACGTCGGGGCGGGACTCGAATATCACGCCGAGCATCCCGATGGGGCAGCGGATCTGGTAGAGCGTGAGGCCGTCGTCAAGGTCCAGCGCGGACATCTGCTCGCCGACCGGGTCCGCGAGGCGTATGACGTCACGGATGCCGGCTATCATCCCGTCGATCTTGGAGTCGTCCACGGCGAGCCTCTTGTACATCGACTTGGAGATCTCGCCGGATTCCACCAGCTTCGCGCCGTTCCCCATGTCGACGGCGTTGGCCGCCAGGATCTCGGACCTGCGGGCGTCCAGCGCCTTGGCCATGGCCTCGAGCGCGGCGTCCTTCCTTGCAGTCGGGACCGAGGAGAGGGCGATCGAGGCGGTCTTCGCCGCCTTGATCTGCGGGATGATGTCTGTCATGATGCACGTGCATGCGCGCGTGCGATAAAAACAATTCAGCCCGAGCCTCTGCGGAGCCCATTGAAAAAACGCTTTTATATCGCGAGTCAGTGGGGATGGACAAGCCGAGGTAGCCAAGCCCGGTATGGCGGCGGTCTCGAAAACCGCTGGAGTAATCCTCGGGAGTTCGAATCTCTCCCTCGGCGCCATCCCGTTTTTCTGAATCACGCGAGCTTCGAGTACTCCTCGTCGGTCACCGGCTCGCACCATTCGCTCGATGCGTTCTCCGCGGGCACGGACATCGCGATGTGCGAGAACCAGCTGTCCCTGGCCGCCCCGTGCCAGTGCTTCACGCCCGGCATGATGCTCACGACGTCGCCGGGATGCAGCTCCCTGGCCTCGCAGCCCCACTCCTGGTAGTACCCGCGGCCGCCGACGCAGATGAGGATCTGCCCGCCGCCGTGGTGTATGTGCCAGTTGTTCCTGCATCCGGGCTCGAACGTGACGTTGAACACGCCCATCTGGTCCGTCGTCAGCGGCGCGAGGTAGCTCTTCCCGATGAAATACTGCGCGAATCCCGAGTTCTCCTCCCCGATGGGGAAGGGGCACTGGGCCATGAGGTCCTCCTTGGTGAACATGGTATACACCTTTACAATCCGTTATTTCCCTTAATGTTAAGTGACATATTATAACTATTCGTGCGCGTGCGCATGATTAGCATTAAGGATGCTTCGCACGATTCCGCCCCATGAAGGACGGGATGAAGATCGGCCTGGGGATCGGCCTTTCGATGGCCATCGTTATCCTGGGCACGTTCCTGCTGATAGCGTTCAACCTCCCCATGGCCGCATACTGGGCCCTGCTCGCCGTCTCGGTGGTCACGACCCTGGTGCCGTTCATGCTCCTCAAAGGGGACTGGGTGGTCCTCACCGACGAGGGCGTGAGGATAGAGGCGCCGCTGGCGAAGCTCTTCATCCCGTACGAGTCTATCGAATCGATCCAGATGGTCCAGGACTTCGAGCCCGGGACCCGCGTCTTCGGGTACGGCGGCATCCACAGGGGATCCGGCGAGTTCAGCAACAAGGAGCTGGGCAGCTACACCCTCGCGGGAACAACAGCGATCAACAGGATGATCGTCGTCCGCTACACCGTCGGCGGGAGGGAGAGGGTCGCCGCATTCAACGACTTCTCCGAGACGGAGACTCTGGAGGACTACCGGACCCTGGAGGCCATCCTCGGCCCCGACGCCGACTCATACGTCCTGAACCCCGAGAGGCAGGAGGAGGCCGCCCGGTCCCACAGGTCCACCAACCGCTCGGTCGGGATCATCGTCACCCTGTCGGTCTTCGTCGCCATCATACTCGTGGCCGTGGGGATGTCCATCGGGAGCGTCAGCGCCTCCATCGACGGGGACAAACTCGTGATAGACGCTACGATGATGGACGAGACCGTCGACCTCGACGACATCGTCTACATCGAGCTCAGGTCCGACGTGGACTACGGCGACCGCATCGCGGGATTGGCGAACTCCACCTGCCTCACCGGGGACTACCGGAGCGACGACTACGGCGACTACCGGCTGGCGGTCTACAAGAACGTCTCCAGGTGCATAGTCGTGCACACGACGTCCGGGGTCATCGTCTTCAACCTCCAGAGCGACGCCGCCACCGAGGCGTTCTACCAGGAGCTCAGCAGGGCGATCAACTCCGTGATACCCGAGCTCCCCAACCTGGGTCCGCTGGGATCCGCCGCGGGAGCGTGATCCGATGGAACCCAAGATGCTCAAGAACCAGCTGACCCGCGAGCAGTGCCTCGCGCTGCTGGATTCCGCGGGGACCGGCGTCCTCTGCCTGAACGGGACGGACGGGTGGCCGTACGCGGTCCCCGTCAACTTCGTCCGTGTGGGCGACATCCTGTACTACCACGGCAGGAAGACCGGGACGAGGGTCGACTGCATGGACGCCGACGGCCGCTGCAGGCTGGTGGCCTTCCGCGAGGGAGGCTACGACGACTACGGCCCGGACGCCTGCGACACGACCACGGCGTTCGAGTCCGTGGTGGTCAAGGGCACCGTGTCCGCAATCGAGGACGACGAGGAGAAGGCGAGGGTCCTGAGGGCCCTGACCGACAAACTCACCCCCGCGAAAAGGGAATCCCCTCTGGCGATGGACAGGGTCCCCAGGACCGGCGTGTTCCGCATCACCATGGACGAGGTCACCGGCAAGCACCACGACCCGAAGCCGGACAGCAGGATCCACTCGCCGCGAGATGTCGTTGCATTCGTCGCCGAGCTCACCGCCGACGGTGCGGAGCTGCCCGTGGGCGCCGTCCACGTGCTCCTGAACCTTCTGTGACGATACGTTGCAGAAACAACGTTCTGCTTAAATCCGCACAAGCCGAGTCCATAGCATGCAGCCCAACATGCAGAAATTCCAGCTCTCCGACGATGAGATCACAGCCCTCCTCGACAGGGCGCCCAGCGCGGTCATCTCGACGATCGGCGAGGACGGCTACCCCTACGGCACGCCCATCAACTTCGTCCGCATGGACGGCAGGATCTTCTTCCACGGCAGGAAGGTCGGGGAGAAGGTCGGCAACCTGAAGAGGGACCCCAGGTGCTGCCTCACGGTGGTCGAGGAGTCCGGGTTCGAGAGGTGCGGCGACGGCGCCTGCGATACCACGACCCTGTACGAGTCGGTGATCGTCCGCGGGAAGGTCTCGGTGGTCGAGGATCCCGAGCTCAAGGCGAAGGTACTCCGCGCGACCGTTGACAAACTCACTCCCGCACGCAGGATGGACGGGATCGACGCGAAGAAGGTCCCTCCCACCGGCATCTACGAGATAATCCCCGAATCGGTCACCGGAAAGTACCACAGGCCGATGGCCGGGCACGAGACGTACCCCGTCCACCCGCAGTGAGTTTGCAATAACCTCGGGCGGCTCCGAAGCCTCCTTCGACGCATTCGGGGCCGCTCGGCAAAAACCCATTCAATTCTTAGAATCAGAACGGAACAGATACACACGATATTCGAAACATTCTCGGAAGTTCTTTTGCTAGCTTATATCTATATGCAAGTATTTACACAAGCATGGACGAGAGGAAATCGAATAATCCACTGCCTTCAGACATGTTTTCGATGAAACGGGCCCCGATCCTCTGGGTAGGGTCCGGGATATCGAAGCGGTATGTCGAGGGATTCCAGACGTGGGACGAACTCCTCTCTTCCGTGGCGGGAAAGTTCGGCATAAGCCCGGGAATGTATGCGGCCATCAGGATGGAGGCATCCAGGGAGGTGGAGGACCCCAAGAGATCCCCAGACCTGGTGGCCATGAAGACAGCCTCTAAACTCTCGTCACGTCTGATATCCATGATCTCGGATGGCTCGATCGAGCCAACTGACATACTGTCCGAGAATGATGCGGAACTGTTCCTCCGTGGCGTGGATCCGATAAAGCTCCTGGTGTGCGCGAGCATACGCAACGTGACATTCAGGAAGGACATGGAGATTGAGATTGAGCTCTTCAGTCGCCTTCGCGAGTCCGTTCCCGCTGTCGTAACGACGAACTACGACACCGTCGTGGAGATGCTGTTCGGCGAGGAATTCAAAGTCTTCAGCGATGTCGACGACTACTACGGCCTAGACAGCATGGGCGTCGGCGAGATTTACAAGATCCATGGGACCGTGTCGAAACCGAGGAGCATCTTCCTGCTGGAAGAGGACATCAAAGAATACCAGCACACAAGGCCCGTCATCTCATCTAAGATCATATCCCTGATGTGCGAGTCGCCGTTGCTGATATTGGGCCATTCTATGGATGACAGCATCATCAGAGACACAATCGCCGACATTCTGGATTGCTTCTCCGGCGGGAAGGCGGCAGAGGTGTCGAGAAACATCGTGTGCGTGAGGTACAGCGATGAGGATGAAGTGACTATGAAGGGATCGATGCAGATCGAATCTCGTGGGAGATTCTTCCAAGTCCAGACCATAGTAACGAATGAGTTGATACCCATAATTGAAGATGCATCCCAATACAGAAGAACACTGACCGTCGGTCAAATAAGAACATTCAGACGCATGATGGTGGACGCATCCCTCTCAAGAAATCCCAATCAAAATCATAGATTGGCATTCGTAGGGATAGAGGGTATTGACGATATTGATCCTGAACGTACCGTAATCGCCCTCACGTCAAGAGTGTATCTAGATGCCGCGAAATCATTCACAGCATTTACTAACGGCTTCCCAGAACGTGTCACTATACTGACCTGATTTTTCGTGTGTGTTTTCGTCCGGGCGCGAGGGAAACGTGGCCTTCGGAGGCTCGGTTTCTTGCGGTTTCCGGTGATTCGGCCGCGGGTGTGCCGGATCCATGGGGCTTTTTGCAGCTTTCCGATGCGGAACGGTATATCGATTATCGTCATAGCACGGTCCGGTTTTGGCGTGGTATAGTGTAATTACGAAGGGTTCTTATATATTGTATCCCTATACCTTTTTCAGTGAGAGGATGGGAGTTCCGGAAGAGATAAGGAAGGTCCCCAGACCGACGAACACGGTCGTCGTGGCGTACGGGAAGAACAAGGACAAGTACGCCGTCAAGGAGCGGGTAGGGTGCAGGAGCGTGGGCGGCAGGAAGCTCCCGGTGGACGGGAGGATCGTCGGCCACATCGTCAACGGGAGGTACGTCCCCAGGGAGGTGGAGGAGCACATCCCGACGAACGAGGTGGACATCAAGGACTACGGCAACATCCTGCTGTGCGACCACCTCTTCCAGGACCTGCTGGACAGCCTCAGGAAGGTCTACTGCGAGGCGGAATGCCAGCAGATCATGTGCATAGCCGTGCTGAGGGCCTGCTACCCGCACATCAAGGACGACGAGCTGGAGAAGAGGTACGGGCAGTGCTTCCTCTCGGAGATGTACCCGGGCGTCGCCCTGTCGAAGAACACGGTCTGCGACCTGCTGCAGCGCCTGGGCGGCGCCGGCCTGCGGATACAGAGGTTCCTGGAGGCCAGGGTGGAGGCCGCGAGGTCGAAGCGGCTCATCGTGGACGGGACGCTGATCTCGGACGAGAGCTCGGTAAACACGCTGTCCAACTACTCGCGCAAGGCCCGCCTGAAGAAGAGCCGGGACATCTCGGTGATCTACGCGTACGACCCGGACCTGATGGAGCCCGTGTGCTACAAGGCCTATCCGGGCAACATGGTGGATTCCAGGGCCTTCAAGGATTTCATCCGCGAGAACCGGCTGAAGAACGGGATAATCGTCGCCGACAAGGGGTTCCCGCCCGGTTCGGCGAAGGCGGAGTTCGCCGCCAACCCGGACCTCCACTATCTGATAGCGGTGAAGAACTCGCTGAAGGCCCTGAGGGAGTGCGGGGCGTTCGACTTCGACATCATCCTGGACAGGGAGAAGGGCATCACCGCCTCGAAGAACTGGTCGGCCGGGATGGGGTGCTGGGTCTACGGGTTCAGGACCGTGTCCATAGCCGCCGAGCAGGAGCGGGCGTACCTGGCCCGCGCCGGGGAGGACTTCGACCCGGAGGACCTGGAGGAGGCGAGGGAGGGCTTCGGGGTGCTGATGATCCTGAGCGACCTGGACCTGGATCCGGCGCTCGTGTACAAGGTGTATGACGAGAGGTGGATCATCGAGGAGGCGTTCAGGATGTACAAGGACTTCGAGGAGCTGGACGAGACGCGCGTCCATTCCGACTATTCGGTGTACGGGACGCAGTTCGTGAACTACCTGTCGACGGTGCTGACGTGCAGGCTGGTCAAGAGGTTCGCGGAGGTGGAGGCGCTCGACCGGATATCGTACGTCAAGGTCCTGGACATCCTCCGTTCGGCGCAGAGGGCGAGGCTGCCGGACGGGTCGTGGATGAACCGCAGGATGACCGCCAAGGACGCGGGCATCCTCGCGGACCTGGGGGTCTATCAGAGGCCGATCGTGCCGAAGAGCCCGCGCGGACGGCCGAGGAAGAGGAAAAATCAGGCGGATATAGTGTAACGAACTGGGAAGCCGTTAATTTACTGTGGATGACATAGTGTATGATGTGTTGAGAGGACTCAATCTTCCAGCCAATTCCATTGTGAACATTTGGTTCGAAAGGAGTACACAAGGAGGAATCAGTGCGTACCGCCCAATATTCGATTATGTGAATCAAATGGGATTGAGTTCTGATGGATACTCCGACAAAATGAAGGCATACATCGAAAAGAAGTGCGATCAATACTCCAAATTCTTCGTAGATGCGAGTGCTTACTTCCATAACGTCAGGAATCACGATGACATGGAGAATATGCTGAACAAATCCGAAAGGAGATTCAGTGTATCAGACGTGAATTCGGCACCCCATCCTGAATTATCCCCGCCCCCGCACAGCGTCCGCT